>DAOOSE010000063.1:0-6531 GCA_035389625.1 bacterium | reverse complement strand
ACTAGTCTTGTCGCTGTCTCCGGCAACACCACAATTTCTCTCTCCTGGACGAACCCAGCCGATACAGACTTTAACAATATTGCTATTTTCCGTTCTACCGCTGAGAACTTTACCCCTGATCTAGCCACGAATAAGATTGCCAATACTATCACCTCAAGTGAGGCCACTTATCTTGATACCACCACCGAAAACAACACGACTTACTACTATGTAATCAAAGCCCTTGACGATGCCGACAACTACTCAATTTCATCAGCGGAGGTTTCTGGCAAGCCTGACTCCGATAGTCCGACTACCCCAGGGGCGCTAACGATTCCCGAGAAGGTATCAACTCTCGACGCCAAAGAGATCCTAAATAAAAAAGATATTACCATTGCTTGGGCAAAATCGGCCGATGAAAATTCTGGTATCAAGTCGTACCATCTCTCCATCGGAACAAAATCGGGTGGAAACGATATCACCGATGGGAAGGAGTTGTTGGTTTCTGGAATGTCTGATGCCAATCTACCGTCTACGATCTACTCTTTACCAGCCGACGGCGTCTACTATGTTAGAATAAAAGCCGTTGATAACCTGGGTAATACTTCCTCATACTCTGCGGAGCTTGTCTTTGTCCTTGACACAACAGCGCCGCAGGTTGCCGGCAAGGCATCTCTCTTTGATATTTCGGATCGTGTGACTAAGCAGTATGCTGTCCTGGTTCTGTGGTCAAAGGCAATCGATAGCGGTGCTGGCTTATCTGGCTACAAGGTTTTGCGCGACGGCAAAACAGTGTCCGAGATTAATGGTCTGACATCCGGTGTCACTTCGAATGGGGAAAATGTTTATTATCTCGATTCTCTCGCGCCTGAGATCTTAGCTTCATATAAAATTATAGCGATCGATCAGGCCAAGAATGAATCAGTGGCGCTTCCGGCAATGGTTGCCGACACTCAAACCACCAAGGCCGCCGGCTTACAGCCGGGTGCTGAGATCATAAAGTTACCGGCAACACTTATCGGCGAGGGGAAACTTGAATTTGGCGAGATCACTGCTAAACCATCGCTTGTCGTCGGCAAGAAAACTCAGGCAAAAGTTGACTGGAAGACATCTGTTCCGGCAACAAGTCAAGTTGAGTATGGCGAGGGCGTTGAGTATGCCTTCAAGACCGAGCTGGATTCCGGTTTAAATTCAAGCCATACCGAAATATTAACTGAGCTTTTGCCCAATACCGTCTATCACTTTAGGGTGATCTCTAAGGATAAGAATGGCAATGAGATAAAGAGTGAGGATCAGACCTTTACAACGAATCAATATTCAAAGCAAAAATCGATTTTTGAGGTAGTGGTTGACAGTATCACCAATGCTTTCTCCGGGGTCTGGAGCGCGATCAGAAATATGCTCAGCCTCGGGAGCGCTAACAGAGCCTTGGCGGCTGAAGATTTGGCTCTTTCGGTGATTGATATTTCGACTCCGGAGCAACCTGGTTATGTTATTCGTTGGAGTTCTTCTCGGGGTAAGGTTGCTTTAGAAAGGAAAGAGGCCGGGGGCGACTTTAAGCCCCTCGTCGAGACCGAGAATAGTGTTTATGCTGATTTCGAGGTTAAGAAAGATCTTGTTTACTCCTACCGGATCGGCGATGTCGTTGCCGAAGCGAGAGATGAGGGATCGGGCAAGCCGGAAATTTCAGAGATAAAAGTTGAACCGGGGGCCGTTTCCCAGCAAGAAGCAAGCGCAATCGTAACATTTAAGACAAATATCCTATCAAAGGCATCGGTTGTTTTCGGTGAATCGGCCGTGTATGGAAGCAAGAGCGAAAACGATCCATCACTCAACCAGTCACACACAGTTTTAATTGAAAAGCTTAAGCCCGATACATCTTATCATTTCAAGGTTTCCGTACTT
Organism: bacterium; assembly: GCA_035389625.1. Classification (GTDB taxonomy): domain Bacteria; phylum Patescibacteriota; class UBA1384; order XYA2-FULL-43-10; family 1-14-0-10-43-13; genus DAOOSE01. Next base: position 4,647 of record DAOOSE010000063.1, on the reverse strand, counting down.
GATAAAACTGGGGCAAACATCGCTGAAAGTAGCGACCAGACGTTTGTGACAGCATCGGCGCCGGCCAATGAGAGTGTTTTCATCATTATCGTTAAGGCTCTGCAAAACGCATTTTCCGGTTTTGATGCTTGGATGAGGAGATAATATGCATAAAAGTGTTGCAAAAATCGGCTCATATATCGTCTTGTTTCTGGGCGTTGTAATTACCGTTTGCCTGGCTGTCGCAGTTGTGGTTATTCTCATCCAGTATCCCGAGGCCAGCATAGTGAAGAAGTTTGGAGTTGCGATCGGCGTGCTTCTTGCGGCGATAATTGTAATTCTGATGACAGTCGCGGTTTTCGAAGCTTTGCGCGAGGTTCCCTATCTGGAAAAAGAGGTCGGCGAATTGGAGAAGGTGTTGCACATCGAGAATGGCGGCCATGTCCATGTTGAGTCACAGCCGTCTAATAAAGAAGATTCAAATGACTAATGCGCTAATAAAATTAGAGAAAGTCAAGAAATCTTTTTCGCTGGGACGAAACAAGGTTGAGATTTTGCATGGCATAGACTTGGAAATAAATTCTGGCGATTTTATTGTCATTTTTGGGCCGTCGGGTTGCGGCAAGACAACATTGCTCTCGCTGATTGCCGGACTCGATAAGCCCTCAGACGGGACAGTCTATGTCCGTGATATAAATTTGTTCAACCAGCCAGAGTCTGCCTTAGCTCTTTACCGCCGCACCAAGGTCGGGATGGTCTTTCAACAATTCAATTTGATTCCATCGCTCTCTGCGATCGATAACGTTGCTTTCCCGCTAACCTTGTCGGGTGTCAAGCGGCGTGAGGCGGTAAAAAGGGCGGCGGAGCTGATGAAGGTAGTTGGACTGGTGGAAAGAATAAAACATCGGCCAGGCGAGCTATCTGGTGGCGAGCAGCAACGCGTGGCGATCGCCAGAGCTTTGGCCGCGAATCCGTGGATTGTCTTGGCTGATGAGCCAACGGGCAACCTCGATGAAGTCGCCAGCGACGAAATTATCACAACGCTTAAGAAAATTAATAGCTGGGGCAGAACCGTTGTCTTAGTTACACACAATCCTGATTATATAAATGCCGGCAATCGTATTGTTTATATGCGCAACGGGACTATTGTCAAAGATGAGCGCGTAACACAGAGAGAAGCAGCTCATTCTGCTGACGGGTCGGCGGTTAAGTATTACATTCCGCGCAGAAAGGGCAACTCGTTGCCGTTTTGGGAATCGTTACGGTTAGCCAAGATTCATTTTTTCAGTAAGAAACTTCGAACCTTCTTGACAATGATCGGGGTTGCGCTTGGTGTTGGGTCGATTGTCGCGCTTGTCTCCCTCGGTATCGGTCTTCAAAAAATCACTTCGGAGCAGATTGCTTCGTTCGATGCACTGCTGGCGATTGGCGTTTCGCCGAGTAAAGATGCGATCTCTAAGCTAGATGATCCAACGCTGGAAAAACTCCAAAAGATTCCCAATGTTGCTCTGGTCAGCCCAACTATCTCACTACCGGCAAGCGGAACATTTAACGGTTCAACCACTCAGTTTATGGCAATCGGTATTAAGCAAGAAGCATTGGGCTTGGAAGGTGTGAAGATGTCATCAGGCCAGCCGTACGCTTCAAACAACGAGATTATTTTAACTAAGTCTTTGGTTAGAAGTTTTGACATAAAGGACGAAGCCCGTATTTTAGGCAGCGAGATGAGGCTAACAGTTGCGGTTATGCCCGTAAATGCCGAGGTATTATTAAGCCAATCTTCACTAAAGGCAACAGAGATCGTAATGAAAGTTGTCGGAATTACTTCTGATGAGATAGCCAATTTAGCCTATGTTCCGGTGGACAGCTTAAAAATTGGTAGTGGCGAGACTGTCTATTCGGCGGTAAAAGTCCGGGCCAATGATCGGAAGAATGTGGCGTCGATCCGTAATTCAATTGAGCGCTTGGGCTTTTCAACTAATTCAGTTGTTGACTTGATTGAACAGATTGACCGTGTTTTTGTGATTACTCAAGCTGTACTTGGGATCATAGGTGCCGTGGCCCTTATCGTGGCCCTGATCGGCATCATAAATATTATGACGATATCTCTCCTCGAGCGGACTCACGAGGTCGGGACAATGAAAGCCCTTGGTGCGACCGGCAAAGATATCCGTAAGATATTTACTTATGAAGTAGCTTTTTTCGGTCTGGGCGGCGGGATCCTTGGTATTGGCGGAGCTGTCTTGTTCGGCCAGGGGATAAACTCTATCCTTGGTTATCTAATTAAGACAAGCAATGTCGGCCAACCAATGAAAATTTTCGTGACCCCCGTATCATTTTCCCTTGAAATATTGGCATTAACCGTAGTAGTATCGCTTTTGGCCGGCTGGTACCCATCTCGTCGCGCCTCTAAGCTTTCCCCGATGGAAGCGTTGAGGTATGAATAAGGTAGGCGAAAGGTGGGATTGTAAAGGCGAAAGCGAAAGATGACAATGAAATTAACACCCTGAAAGTAATTTATGAAATTTGGTGCGCATATTTCAACTAAAGCGCCTTTCTCAGAGTCGATCAATCGTGCAATAGAGGCAAAATGTGAGTGCATGCAAATTTTTGTAAATGCTCCTCAGCGCTGGAAGCCGATAGCGATACCGGAAGAGGAGATGGAGCGGTTTGTTCGAATAAACGAAAGAACCGAAGAACTGAAGACAATTGATCCGATTATTTCCCATTCAATTTATTTAATTAGCCTCTCCGGCAATAATCCATTTTACTACGAGGCGTCACAGAAGTCGCTGATTGATGAGTTGGAGAAGGGTTACCGCTTGGGTTTACTGGGAGTGAACACACACTTGGGCTCCTCTGGTGAAAAAAATTTTCACGAGGTAAAAGAAAAGGTGGCATTTGCCCTCGATCAAGTTCTAGAATCAACTCCGGACGGTCCATTCTTGATCATTGAGAACTCGGCCGGTTCTGGAAATATTATTGGGGATGAGGTTGAGGAAATCGGTGAAATCATAAAAAGTATGAAAGACTCCTCCAGAGTAAGGGTTTTAATTGATACAGCACATGCTTTTGAATCAGGCTATGCTATCCATACGAAGGATGGGCTTAATGACTTTATGGGAAAGTTTGATGAGACAGTTGGCCTCGATCGATTGGTCGGTTTACATTTGAACGATTCAATGACGCCGTTTAACTCAAAGAGAGACCGCCATGCCGATATCGGAGAGGGGGAAATTGGTATTGAGGCATTTGGCAGGATTGTTAATCATCCCAAGCTAAAGGATCTTTTTGGTATTATTGAAACTCCAAGTATGAAAGGGAAGGGTGGGGTCGATAACCTTAGCGTGCTTCGCTCGCTTTGATCAGTATGAGCCTAGATCCTGCCTCAGGATTAACCAGCCAGAATAGTTGGTTTTTTCTGGTTTAGAATGCCAATGACAAATATTTGCATTATTTCACGCATACTGTTACGGTTTTAATATGTCAAGGAAGAAAATGGAATTAATAGCCAGCGAGCTACAGCGACTTTACTGGGACGAAATGATGTCTCCTTATGAGATTGCTGAAATTATGCGATGCAGCTTTTCTACTGTCACCAACAGGATGAAAGAATACGGAATTCTGTTTAAAAATAGTTCACTCTCCCGACAAAAATATCCCAAGTATAATTTTTCTGGGGATGCAGTAGAAATGGCCTATATGCTCGGATTTCGTATCGGAGATCTGAATGTTTACAAAACAAATCCAAGCTCTGAAACGATTGTCGCAAGGTGTCACACGACAACAAAAGAGCAGCTCGATGTGATAACACGGCTTTTCAGAGAGTACGGCAGGGTAACAGTCTCCAAGAACAGTGATAAGAGCTACCATATTAATTGCTTCTTAAACCAATCTTTCAATTTTTTGCTTCAAAAAGAAGGGTGGGAGAACCTGCAGAGTAAAGATGAGGTGTTTGCCTTCATATCTGGCTACATCGATGCAGAGGGATATTTGGGCTTGAATCAAGGAAAAGCTCGTTTAAAGATCGATTCATACGATAAAGAGGTCATACAATGGATCAACAGTAAACTGCATAACAATGCCATTAGGAGTAAGGCAAGGACAATTGGTACCTGTAAAGATCGCAGAAATTTTGGAAAGGAGCTCTGGCGGTTAGAAGTCAATCATGCCCCGGATTTATTGAATCTCATTTCCGAACTAAAAAAATATTCACTGCATCAATTAAAACATAAACAACTCAGGATATGCGAAGCGAATATTATTGAGAGAAGGAAGAATGGAAGAAAGAATTAGAAATTTTTGTATTATCAGCCATGTCGATCATGGTAAATCGACGCTCGCCGACCGCATGCTGGAATTGACCGGAACAATACAGAAACGTGACATGAAGGACCAGATGCTTGATCAACTTGAATTGGAGCGAGAGCGGGGAATCACTATAAAACTCGCCCCAGTTAGGATGAGGTGGCGAGCAAATTTTCAGGGATCAAATGTCAATAATCAATTAAGCCATAATAACCAAGTATCAATTAATAAATCAGCAAATAATCTATTAACTGAAAATTGGAAATTGAAAATTGATAACTCAAATTCAGAATATATTCTGAATTTGATTGATACTCCTGGCCATGTTGACTTCACTTATGAAGTTTCCCGATCTTTGGC
>DAOOSE010000062.1:0-6532 GCA_035389625.1 bacterium | reverse complement strand
CGCTCTGCCACTGGGGAGAGGAGTCGTGGTGGATTTGGCTCTTGTTCCCGAAAACCTGGATCTGGTTGTCCCATTTGCTCTGGCATAGTTACAGTATAGATTTTCAAGGAAACGATTGTCAATTTGGCTCACAACATAAAACGTTCTTCGTTCTTCGTTGTTCGTGCCTTACAGTGCTTCTATCTTCCTGTCAACATCACGATCGACTGCTTTCAGAAGAAATTCCTCAAGCCTCGAAGCCATCTCTATCTCTTCATCGACAATTTCAAGAATATTGTCACGGACATCATCTTCGCCACAGATCTCTGCAAGATGGGCTATCGCCAAATATCTGGCTTTTTCCAAGTGCTCTCGTGAGTGCTCCTCGATAAGATCATTTATTATCTGCTCATTGGCCCCATATGTTTCGACAATCTTTCCTTCATCCTTCAATTCGGCAAAGTGGCTGGAGACAGCAATCACACTTCCCAGACGATCAATTTCAGCCTTGATGAGCTTCATGTGGCGCTTTGTTAACTCAAGGTGTTCTGACACCATGGATTCAATGTCGGGCATTTCAGCTTTATTTGCATCTTCGCGATGTTTCGAGAGAAGAACAATCCCTTCGTTTTCCAGGGAATAAGCTTTCTGGAGCCACCGAACAAGCATTTCTTCGCAAATCATGCCTCTCCTTTGCCAATTGATATTCTAGATATTTTGCAGCTTCATGGAGTAATTCTCAATGGGTGAATAGACAAACATTGGTAGCTTCTGCTGGACATTTACATGAACCTTTGACACAATTAACCCGTGGTTTAATGAAACAGCTTCTCAACCTTACAATTGAAAAACTCATTTATGAAGGATATGGGCTTGGCCATGACAAAGACGGCAAGGCTGTTTTTGTGAGAAAAGTTGTCCCCGGAGATACTATCAAGGCTCGAGTACACAATGACAAGAAACACTTTGCCTATGCCTCGATCGAAGAAATTGTCACCCCCGGAAAAGAGAGGATAGCACCTCGTTGTCCGCATTTCTTGCAATGCGGCGGATGTGATTACCAAAACCTATCCTACGAAAACCAGCTGAAGGAGAAGCAATTAATATTTAATGAAATTTTTTCCAGAGCTGGACTCAGCACCGATATCAGACCAGTTATCAGCGGGGGAAACAGCCCGTATTATTACCGAAATGTCATGCGCTACTTTGGCACACAGACGAAAGATGGCACATTCTCCTTTGGTATGCACGATGCAACAGATTACAATAAAATTATTCCGATACACCAGTGCTTTCTAATGTCTGAAAAGTCTAACGAGATAATGCAATCACTTGCCGCCAAGCTCAATGAAGCAGACAAGCCGGATATCGAATTGCGTATTCGAGAGACAAAAGAGCCCATAACCCACATGATAGAGCTCATCACAAGAGAAGATAGCCTTCCCCTGAAAGAAGAGATTCTTATGCTATTAAAATCGTTTCCAACTGTCGTTTCTGTCTATCATACAATCAACAGGGGAGCGACCCTCACACAGGCCAGGCGAAAACTTCTATTTGGCTCTCCCGTCTTGAATGAAAAAATTGGCCGTTTTTCGTTCTATCTCTCTCCCGAGTCATTTTTTCAGACCAATGCCGTCGGCGTCAAAACACTTTATGATCTCGTGAAACAATATGCCGATCCATCCCCACAGGATACAGTACTAGATCTATATTGCGGCACCGGAACCATTGGGATTTATCTTTCAACCCTTGCCAAAAAAGTTATCGGCATCGAAAGCGTACAGGAGGCAATCAATGATGCCCGTGGCAACGCCAAACTTAATAATGTATGTAACGCAGAATTTATTTGTCAGAAAGTTGATAGTTACCTGTCTGATAACAAATCAACAATTCAGCAATGGAACAATCTAACCATTGTTCTCGATCCTCCTCGCAATGGTCTAACCAAAGAAATAATCGAACTCCTTTCTAAATTGAAAATTGATAATTGCAAATGGAAAATTATTTATGTTTCCTGCAACCCGTCAACCTTTGTCCGTGACTGTAGAAACTTTGAACAACATGGTTGGAAGCTAGAGAAAGTCCAGCCGATCGATATGTTTCCCCAAACTCACCATATTGAGTGTGTTGGATTATTGGAGAATATTAGAAGTTGATAGATCAAATGCAAAACAAGAAAATCATATTTATCCACGGCTACATGGCTTCGCCGCAAATTAACTTTTATCCAGCTATCTCTAAAAAGCTGGATGAGTTGGGTGTTGATTACGTAATTCCAACATTACCAGGCCATAAACACCCAAAGAGCAAGGAGTGGCTGGAAATTATTGACAGGGAGGTGAAAGCAAGCAAGAGGCCGGTAATACTAGTTGGGCACTGTTTAAGTACTCGGGCAATTCTTCTCTATCTTAACAAGTATGAGCAAAGAGTCGACACCATCATACTAGTTGCTCCGTTCAACAATGACTTTAAAACAAATGCGAACAGAAATGAAGGGCGTTACGCTGGTTTTTTTGAAGAGAAGTTGGACATTGAAAAAATTAAAAGACTAGTCAACAAATTCATCGTAATCCATTCCTTGGATGATACTACTATTCCTTTCGCCGAAGGAGAGAAGATGGCTCTCGACTTAAGCGCAAGTCTAGTCTCTTTGAACGGTCGAAATCACTTTTGCAATCCCGAAGATGCAGATGACATATACAAAGTATTGGCAGGCAATCTACTTGGCTGATAAAAGCTATGAAGGACTAATAAAAAAATCGAGCAGGGGTAGCTGCTCGATTTTTTGGTTACCAATTGTGAATTATTTTTCCATATACCGGCTGTTCTCTAGGGCGATTCGTCGCTGCTAACTTACTTTCAAACTTTTCCTTTCGAGCTCTCTTTTGAGAGAGAGCTATTATCTGATCTGCCAGTATTCCATAGTGAAATGCTGTATCCACCAAACCTCCATTCATTAATTCTTGTATTAATATTAAGGTTTGGTGGATCTACTTGCGATAGATTATTTCACAAGTAGGTATTAGGTATGATTTTTAATTATTATCCTTTGCAGACCATGTTAAAATCGACACACGAACAAGAATAATTATTTGTTAATTATTCACAAAAAGCAGCCACGGTCTTAGTTGCAAAAGTTTTGTCCATAGTTTTCAAGCGTCTTCTTTGTCTCTGCCGTACAATCCATTCCTTGCTCTATAAAAGCGAGAATGCGATAACCGACGGCAGCAATGGCATCGGTTGCCTCATAACGAACGGCGGCATCACCGTGCTGTTCACACTCCTCCGGAGTTTTGCATTTGTTTGCGCAAGCGTTGATCTGCTGGCGAATCGCGGCCTTGTCGGCTTCATCAAGAGGACAGAGTGATTCAAGTGTTTCTATTGCCTCAGCCTTCTTGTCGCAGCTTGAAGTCGCTCCCGAAACTTGATAGCGCAACATACTGCAAGTTCGCTTTTTCATATCTTCTTCCCAATCAGAGCCACCGGTATCATTGCGTGCAGTTTCATCAAAATCGGGCAACTCACTCGGCCAACTGCCATCAAGGGGTTCCTCGGCTTTTACAGCTTTCGAGAAAAAATTTTGAACCTGCTTTCTTTTCTGTTCTAGCTGAATCAAGAGGGCAGCATAGCGAGGATAGTACAAGAAGCTCGCTTTGAAATTACTCAAATTTTTCTCAAAAGGATCTTTAAAATCTTTAATTCTTTCTGTATAGGTGTCCTTATCATTCACTGCCAAGGCAATGATCGCGGTCTTAAGAACTTCCCTTGGATAATCTTTTTTCTCTTTTTCAAACCTATCAATCTGTTCCTTGAAAGGCGCAAGATCGCCCCCGAGAGTCAAAAGATGCATCAAGACCTCTGATTTATTGATGATATCGGCTGACTCAGAGTAAGTCTGCTTTGTTAAAACTAGTGCCTTCTCTTTTCCTATCTTATCGGCAAAATATGCACCGGAACGAAAAACATGAGCATTCCAAACATTGGTCTCTCCGATAGGAATTGTGGGATTTAGAACAATTAATTCCTCTTTGGCATCGGCATGGACAACTACTTTTCCCGGCTCAACGCCGCCATAAAAAGGCAGCTTTTTTGAACCGGCACATACCTCCGGATCAAAACCACGTGATCCGATATTGCATCGACCCCATGTCACAGCCTTGTATTTCCCAATCTCCGGCATGGAAGTATTGGGTTGAATTGTTAAAAATGCCGGTCGGATAAAAGAAAAGCTACCATCGAGAAATACGCCGGATCCGGCGACCGCCTCTCCGTATTCCGCAATTGGAGATTCCTTTAATGGTGACATGGTTATTGCAGTGGGCAAGATCAGGGCATCCGGCGGCACTGTCAGCGTATACAGCGTTCCATTGCCTGCTCGTATAGACATAGTGTCTCCGACCGGCCCGAATGTTTTTGTGATCGTATTGTCCTTATCGACCGCCGCTTGCTGGATTTTTAACTTTCCGGGAAAATTATTCTCCTCATCGGGCTCAAATTGGTCTGATTCTTCCTGGGCAATGGTGCCATCGGACTCACCTTCCTGTTCTTGACTCTGCACTTCTATCTCACTTTTCGTATTTGCAGTTTTTTTGTCGGGCTTGAGAAAGTACCATCCTGCTAATACTATCAAAACAACGACCAGAAAAATTATCACCCATTTTTTCTTCGATCGTTTTGGTGGCTGACTAAGCGACTTATCTACACTGCCTCCGGGCAATGATGTCTCCATTTGATCTGACACTCTCCCTCCTTGTTAGCACTTAAAAAAATATATCGATAAACCCTTACCAATCGCTCTTATGTAAAAGTTATCTAGTGTCCATAATAGCTTCGGCATTCTCAGACTGATAGTATCGCACGCCGGTGTATCCACCGCCACCAACACCAAGCGAGCAAACAACAATCAACGTAATAAAGTAGGTTGGACTCCTTGCCCTGACATTTATAATGTCATTATATCAGGAATGTTCAATTGAAATAAGAAGGCTTGCTAATAGCGCCATACTAAAAAATTTCTAACAAATTTTTAAGACAAGTAAATGGAAATGATCTCCTTATCCTGCTATAGTGAGTATATGAAGAAGCTTTTTTCAACAAGATGGCGGATCAGTTTTCAAGTGCTGCCTTTTATTATTCTGATACTTTTGGCGAAACTAGTAGTTCATAGTCAGGGATGGGAGTTTATCACTCTCAGTTCTCTTTTTACTGCGCTTATCTCAGCCAACATTTTTTTAATTGGATTTTTAATCTCCGGCGTTTTAGTCGATTACAAAGAGGCCGAAAAGATTCCCGGCGATATGGCGACGAGCCTGGAAACGCTTGCCGATGAGTGCCGGATACTTTTAGAAAGTAAACAAGCGGACTCAGCCAAAAAATGTCTTACCCATGTCATGTATCTTAGCAACCTGATTCTTGATTGGTTTCACAAAAAAGAGAGGTCAGCCACGATCATGGCCGAATTAACAAAGCTTAACTCCTACTTCTTGCTATTCGAGAATCTGACTCAAGCCAATTTCATCGTCCGGATGAAACAGGAACAAAGTAGTTTACGACGACTGGTCAATCGAGCTAATACAATCCGGGAAACATCCTTCAATCGTTCAGGATATACAATCGCCGAAATCATCTCTTTTTTTCTAATTGTCGGGTTGGTTCTCACCAGGCTCGACCCCTTCTATGAAAATGTGTTTTTTGTCACTTTTGTTTCGTTCATCTTAATCTACATGATCATGCTTATCAAGGACCTGGATAACCCCTTTGAGCACTATATCCAAAACAAAGAAACCGCCGACGAGGCCTCCCTTAAACCGCTCTTGGATCTAAAAAATCGGCTTGAATACTAAACTCCAGGCAGTATCCCATCACGATTTTGGTATACACCGTCTAGCAGATAAACTTAGGGTATAAAACAAAGGAGCGCATGACCAAAGAAAAAGAGTGGGAGAAGAAGGCCGAAGCTTGGGGCAAAAAGATGGAAGAAAAGTGGGGCAAGAAGGGCGAAGAGATCGGCAAGACAATTGAAAAGAAGATTGAGAAACCAGCTGAATACACCGCCACGATCGTTTTTAGTTTTATCTTCCTCTGGATTTACGGCCGACTCGAAGGTTGGCTGCCATTTTTGACCGACTCGTTCTCGGCTATTTTACCGCTACTCTACATTTCTTCTATCGCCACCATTATCGCCAATTTAATCTTCTTGGTTCTTGGCAGCAGACTAACGGTCGCTATCGGCAAGGCCCTACTTAACGCCTGGAGTGTGATTGTCATGGTGACGATCTACGTCATCTTTCCCTTTGACTTTTCCGCTTACTCCACTAATTGGGAGCTGATTGTCCGAATCCTCCTGATTTTGGGCATAATCGGCACAGCCATCGGCACGATTGTCGAACTGGCTAAATTGGCCTCAGGCACAGAGCAAAAATAAATTAAAGGATCCAAAATGAAGACCGTTGATGAATTTATTGATTCTCTTCCCAGGGATAAGCAAGAAATTATGCACAAAATCCGCCAGACAATTCAAAAGGCGGCCCCCGAAGCGACCGAGATGATGGGT
>DAOOSE010000061.1:0-6548 GCA_035389625.1 bacterium | reverse complement strand
ATGGGTAAAATCGGGCCTAGGACTGATGGTAAAATCGTATCCGAGACAGCTCAAAAACTTCTCTCCTCGAAATAAAGGATATAATACCTCAGAGTGCACCATTCGATTCTGAGCTTCATGGTCGAAGGAAGCCATTGGATCTGGGACTACGTAATAAGCTTCGAGGAATTAACCATTTGCTACGCACTGATGCTACGTTTATTTATATCTTGTAATAATAATGACAAATATTACCGAGTTTTACGATAATAATGAGATTTCGAAGCTGCCGGATTCTCTCCTAACGATGGTGCAAGAAACTTTTCGGCTTCTCAATATCGAAAACTCGCTCTTGGAAGTCAACTATGTCTCAAATGATGAGATAAGGGAACTAAATAAGCGATATCGCAAAATAGACAAATCCACTGATGTTCTGTCATTTCCTCAGCCGGAAATTCTAGGCAGGGGAGTGCGCTTACTTGGAACGATCGTTATTGCCCCCGCCGTTGTCGAAGAGAAAGATGAGCGGATAGAGGATGTGATCAAGCACGGGATTCTCCATCTCCTCGGATTTGACCATGAAAGTGATCCAAATTCTTGGGAAAAGGTTGCGAGTATAATTAACTGCGAACTCTAATCATGAACAACGAAGCCAGTGTAAAAATTGACAGGTCATTGTCTGAAAAAATGAACTACCGGCCGTTCAACTGGCAACGTTTTTTCGCCAGCTTCGATAATGCCATCAGCGGTGTTATTTTTCTTCTAAAATCGGAGCAGAATGCTCGAATCCACGCAATAATTACAGTACTTGTCGGCATAGCCGCTTATATTTTGGAAGTAAGCAGGATAGAGATGGCGATCTTGTTCATGGCTGTAATCCTTGTTTTCGCCATAGAGATCATCAATACGGCAATAGAAAAAGTATTTGATGTTTGTCATCCAGACAACCATCATCTCATTAAGGGGGCAAAGGATGCCATGGCCGGGGCGGTTTTAATCAGTGCCATTATCGCCACAGGGGTGGCATTGCTTATTTTCTTACCATATATAAAAAATCTGATAATGCGAAATTGATTGAGATATTGAAAGCACATTGCTTTTCCTATAAACTGGAGAAGAAATCGGTTTCGGAAATCTAAAGATCTACATTCGGAGGGAAAGTGCGAGAAGGAAATATTGCTGTTGGTATAGATGTTGGCAGCACTAAAATAGTTACGACTGTTGGCGCAATCGACGGGGAAAAGATTGATATTATTGGCGTAGGAAAGAGCCACAACCAAGGCATTCGCAAGGGCGTTATTGTCGATATCGAGGAAACTGTATCGGCTGTATCTGCCTCAGTAGAGGAAGCAGAGCGAATGTCTGGATACAGCGTTCAGAGTGCTGTGATCGGCATCAATGGCCCCCATATCGAATGCGAGCGCAGCAAGGGAGTAATCGCAGTCTCGAGACAAGATAGTGAAATTTCCTCCGAGGATATCAACAGGGTCATCGAGGCAGCTAGAGCAATTCCCAGCAAACCCAACAGAGAAGTCCTTCACGTCCTTCCTCAAAATTACATTATTGACGGAAGTGAGATTATCAAAGATCCTATCGGTATGACCGGAATACGGCTCGAAGTTGAAGCAAATATTGTCACCGCTTCCACCAACGCCACACGTGCTTTGGTGAGAGCTCTCGAGCAAGCAGGTATCCAGACCGCCGAACTTGTCTTTTCTCCTTTTGCTGCCGCCAAGGGGCTTCTCTCGAAGCGTCAAATGGATATCGGAGTGATGCTTGTGGATATCGGTGCTAATACAACTTCTTATGCCGTCTACGAAGAGGGCGAGCTTGTCACGTGCGGTGTTTTTCCGATCGGCTCGATGCATATTACAAATGACATAGCGATTGGATTACGCACAAATTTGGATCTAGCAGAGGCAATCAAGCTCAAATACGGGTATGCACTTCCTTCAAAGGTTACGGAAAAAGAAGAAATTGATCTCTCGAAACTTGACAAAAGGGAAGAGGAGAGTGTCAACTTGAGATATGTGGCCGAAATTGTTGAAGCCAGATTGAACGAAATCTTTATGCTGATTCGAGACAGCTTGGTCCGATTGGATTGTAATACTGCGTTGCCTGCCGGCATTATCCTAACTGGTGGAGGATCCAAGATAGACGGAATTATCGAAATGACCAAAGATACAATGCGTCTTCCTGCTCAAATAGGAGCCCCAATACAAGAGATTTCCGGACTTATTGACAAGCTTAATGATCCCATATATGCTACAAGCATCGGTTTGATGCTATGGTCCAAGAACCACAAAATTTCAACCAGCAGTTTTAATTTGGAAGTACCGGGAGTGGATTCCCTGGTTCAAAAAATACGTTCTGTTTTCAAAAATTTTATGCCCTAACTGGAGGGAGCAGGGGAAATAAATAAGGAAAGCTAAGATGGATAAACAATCAGAGCTTGCGAATTTTGCGAACATCAAGGTGGTCGGGGTTGGCGGATCCGGGGGAAGTGCAGTAACCCGCATGATCAGCTCGAAGCTTCGCGGTATTGAGTTTATTGCAGTTAATACCGATGCACAAGCTCTCGCTTTCAACGAAGCCCCGGTCAAAATTCAGATTGGCAAAGACACAACTCGTGGACTTGGCGCCGGAGCTGACCCTGAGATTGGACGCAAGGCAGTAGAAGAAAACAAAGAAGAAATATACGAGGCACTAAAGGGTGCTGATATGGTTTTTGTTACCTGTGGAATGGGCGGCGGCACCGGCACTGGAGCAGCTCCTTTTGTTGCAGATATTGCTAAAGAGCTAGGCGCTCTTACTGTTGGCGTCGTCACCAAGCCTTTTACGTTCGAAGGAATGCGCCGCAAAAAAATTGCCGAGCTTGGTATTGCCGAAATGAAGGAAAAAGTTGACACTCTTATCACAATACCTAACGACCGACTGCTTCAAGTCATAGACAAAAAAACATCGCTTTTTGATGCTTTTGGAATCGTAGACGACGTACTGCGCCAAGGTGTTCAGGGCATTGCTGATCTTATTATCTACCATGGACTTATCAATGTTGACTTCGCTGACGTGAAAGCTATCATGTCTGATGCTGGTAGTGCACTTATGGGTATCGGTAATGGCACTGGCGACAACCGTGCAATCGAAGCGGCGCGAGCAGCCATTGACTCTCCTCTTCTTGAATTGTCGATTGACGGCGCAAAAGGTATTCTTTTCAATATTACTGGCGGACCAGACCTTGGCATGTATGAAATTGATGAGGCGGCAAAAGCAATCACTGAGGCTGCTGACCCTGACGCAAATATCATATTTGGTGCCATCATCGACGAAGCAATGCAGGGAGAGGTAAAGATAACTGTTATCGCTACAGGCTTCGAATCAGAAGTAGGCCGAATGCAAAAAAAGGCTTTTGCTCCAGTTGAAACCCCAGTCAAAGACATTCCATCCTCACAAATAGTTCGAAGAGGAGAGAGATCTTCATTCTTCTCACCAAGCCAGCCTGAGCCGGAAAGAAAGCAACAACATCCCGTCCAAGAGCAAGAAGAGGAAAGCGATGATGACGAACTCGAAGTACCAGCTTTCATTCGGCGAAAACTTAAGTAAATACGAATAACGAATTTCACTTCGTTCATCTAATAACGAATAGATTTAACCACAATCACCAATTCATATGTTCGCTATTTGCTTTAATTAGTTATCTGCATGTGGTATGAATTGTCCTGAATGCAAAAAATCTGACTCGAAAGTACTGGATTCCAGATCTGAAGACCGTTTTGTTCGAAGAAGGCGAGAGTGTCTAAGATGCCACTATCGCTTCACTACCTATGAAAAGGTGGAGCCACCCAAGGTAGTTGTAATCAAACGAAGCGGAGATCTTGAGGAGTACAAGCAGGAAAAAATGAGTCGTGGAATAACACTGGCTTTTGAAAAAAGACCGATAACACAATCACAAATCGAAGCAATTATTGACGACATAGAGCACAGCATTACCAAACTTAGATCAAGACAGATCACCAGCCGTCAAATTGGAGAGATCGTAATATCCAAATTGAAGGAAGTTGACGAAGTAGCATACTTACGCTTTCTATCTGTTTACAAAAGCTTTGGCTCGGCCATGAAATTTCAGAGAGAAGCAGAAAAATTGACAAAGAAGTAAAAATTCTTAATTCTTAATTCTTGGAGCACAAATGGCATTACATCACATAACATCAAAAGAAGAATTTGACAAGCTAGTGGCAGGTGGAAAGCCAGTTCTTGTTGATTTCTACGCTGAGTGGTGTGGTCCCTGCCAAGTAATGGGACCAATGATCGAGGAAATGGCAGAAAACTTTGAACACGCCGACAAAGTTGAGATTGCAAAATTGGACGTCGACAAAGTTCCTGATGTCTCAGAAACATATGGAGTGATGAGCATTCCAACGTTCATTATATTTGACGGCGGCAAACCAGCTGAAACCCTGGTCGGAAGTCAACCGATCGATGCCATCAAAAGCAAACTTTCAGCGCACATCAAGAACTAAGTACAAGACCCTTGACTTCTTTGTCCTGATATGCTATAATTAGGTTGTTGAATGGTAGTTTACTACCAACTCAAAGCTCTTTGATGAATTCCCCGCCGAAAAGGTGGGGAAAGATCAGAGAGTTTGCCCCCGAGTATTCGGGGGTTTTTTGTGCTATAATAGCGGCTATGCAGCCTACACTCCAATTCACCACCTCTGATCCCATCGATAAAATATTGGTAGGGCTTAATGATGAGCAGGTTCAGGCCGTTACGCACAAGAACGGCCCTCTTTTGATCATAGCAGGTGCTGGAACAGGCAAGACAACGGTAGTGACCAAAAGGATAGCCTATCTGATCAACTCTAAGCTTGCCAAACCATCCGAAATCCTGGCTCTCACATTCACTGAAAAAGCAGCTAGCGAGATGGAGGAGCGCACGGACACACTTATCCCTTACGGCTTTACCGATATGTGGATATCGACCTTTCATGCTTTCGGCGACCGCCTGCTGCGAGATCACGCACTAGAGCTTGGCTTGCCAGCAAACTTCAAGGTTCTGACAGCGACAGAACAAGCAATATTTATGCGTCAAAATCTCTATGCTTTTGATCTTAAGTATTACCGACCGATTGCGAACCCCCTCACCCATGTTGAAGCGATGCTTTCGCATTTTTCCAGGCTAAAAGATGAATTGATTACACCGGAGCAGTATATTCGTTTTGCTCAAGTTGAAAGCTCCAAGTTGAAAGTTGAAAGTGGGGACGAACAAGCTGAAGCAGAAAAGTTACTGGAACTAGCCAATGCCTATGCCCGATATCAGGAGCTGATGCTCCAAAATGGCAATCTTGACTTCGGTGACCAAATGTATCTGACCTACAACCTGCTAAAGAACAACGGCAAGGTAAGGAAAACTTATCAGGAACGATTCAAATATATCTTGGTCGACGAATTTCAAGATACGAACTATGCTCAGAATGAAATTGTAAAGCTCTTGGCGGAAAAATCGCAAAATATTACAGTCGTAGGGGATGATGATCAATCTATCTATCGCTTCCGCGGTGCTTCGATCTCAAACATTCTCGACTTTGGCAAGACTTACCCCGACTACAAGCAGATTGTCCTTAACCGCAATTATCGATCTTCTCAGGAAATTCTGGACTCGTCATATTCTCTCATACAAAACAATAATCCCGATCGATTGGAGGTTCAGAACAAGATTGATAAACGGCTGATTTCGGCAAAACACGGTCCATCACCGGAGCTGATGCATTGCACCACACTCTCGTGTGAGGCAGATATGGTGGTGGAAAAAATCAAGTTTCTAAAGAAAGAGGCCGAGCTTTCCCACAAGGATTTTGCCATACTGGTCCGAGCCAATAGTCATGCCGAACCATTTATTCAAGCGCTCAATGTTGCCGGCATCCCTTATGTTTTTAGTGGATCAGGCAGCCTTTTTAATTTCCCCGAGATTAAGATACTAATTGCCTTTTTGAAATGCCTGGCATATACAGATGACAATCTTTCTCTGTACCAGATAGCGACCAGTAACATTTACAAAATCACTCATGAGACAATGAGCGATCTCTTCACGAAAGCTAAGCGAGGCAACAGACCGGTAAGCGATCTCATCTCTAATGCAGCAGCGTCAAGAGAGGGCGATGACGGGTTGGTGAGTCTTTTCGATGACCTTACGCGTTACCGACTGATGAAGAATGAGCCAGTCGGCGAAGTCCTCTATGCATACCTACAGGAAAAACAGCTTTTGAAGGAGTTAATCTCAATAGATTCGATTGAAAATCAGTCCAAGCTTGAACATATTGCAAAATTTTTCGACAGAATCTCTCAGTTCAACCATACCAGCACGGAGAGAGGAACTTTGTCCTTTTTAACTACCCTCGAGTTTGCTATTGAAGCAGGGGATGAAGGTGGCTCTTTTGAGATTGATCCTGAGATAGACGCAGTTAATATTATGACTGCTCACGCCTCAAAGGGGCTAGAATGGCCGGTTGTCTTTATTGCAAACTGTGTGGCTAACCGGTTTCCATCAAGGAGAAAGAATGACCCTTTGC
>DAOOSE010000060.1:0-6573 GCA_035389625.1 bacterium | reverse complement strand
GCTTTGGCAAGCACGTCATTATCGATAACGGCCATCATATTGAATCGATCTATGGTCATCTGGATAGTATTGCCGTCACGGTTGGCCAGGATGTCCAAGCCGGAACAGTCCTGGGTACTCGAGGCAGCACCGGCTGGTCAACCGGCCCCCATCTTCATTTTCAAATCAACGTTTACGGCATACCAGTTAACCCGAGAACGTTTTTGACTGGAAATCCCGATTAATTGTCCACTGTATTATCTTTTATGGGACTAATATATTTTGAAGTGTTCAATCAGTCACCCCTCTTGACACTAGGCATATATGCCTAGTACACTAGTATTATAATACTAGTCAGGAGGGTTTATGACACCAGCACAACAAGTTCTCGCTCCATCGCAGGCCCGCTGCTCAATTAGCGGCAATTGCGCTGGGCACAAGCACGAAATTGAGGATGGCCTCAGAAGTGCCATCTTAGATCATCGCCAGGTGCTTGAATCTTCGTTTGATTCTTTGTTCGGCCGGAACCAGGAGGAGAGTAAGGTTCAAAAAGCCAGGGCAATTCTTGGCTCTTCTGTTGATGGTGTCACAGATGATGAACTCTCAACTTATTTAACGCAGATTCAATACCTGTTAGATGAGTGGCTCGACATTTACGAAAAGCAAATATTTAATGGATTAACTTTGCAGCAGGTGCTGCAGGAAGGGTGAACCATGGATCCGTCGTTTTTTGGCAAGGCCCAAAAGAAAGAGAATCGAGCAATTGTCTATATTCGGGTCTCAAGCGAGGAACAAGTTGAAAACTATTCACTCGCAACTCAAGAAGATATTTGTCTCAAGGAAGCTGCTCGCCGAAAGTTAGATATTATTCAAATATTTCGAGAGGAAGGGAAATCAGCCAAGACCATCCAGGGCAGACCAATGCTTATTCAAATGCTTGAGTATTGCCGGAAGCATAAAAAGGAAATTGATTCGGTGATCGTTTATCGGCTTGACCGAATTTCTCGCCAAACTGCCGATTACTTAATCATTCGAAAAAAGTTAGCTGAATCCAATATTAATCTCATTTCGGCGACCGAGCCAACCGGAAACAGTCCGACAGAAAAGTTTGTCGAGACGATGCTGGCTGGTTTTGCTCAGATGGATAACGATGTGCGTGGAGAACGTAGCCGGAATGGCTTGAGGGCCCGATTTATGTCAGGGCTACCGACCAGCTTTGCACCCTTTGGTTACTTAAATCAAAATGGATATGTTGTCAAAGATCCCAAATCCTTCGACGCCCTACAAAAGGCATGGGAAATATATTCAACCGGAACTAAGTCACTACGCGAAATAGCCAAAATGCTAAACGAGCAAGGAGTGAGAGTGTGCTATCGTTCGGGCAAGGAGTTTAAAATCAAAGCACAAACCGTCCAGCGGATGTTTCGAAATAAATTTTATACTGGCAAATTGGTTTCAGCGAAGTATGGTCAGGAAGTCCAGGGGCAACACATCCCAATGGTAACAGAGGAGCTATTTTACCGGGTTCAGGCCATTCTTGATGGCCGGAATGTCAACATTGCCAAACCGCTTGCTAAGAAAAATCGCGACAATCCTGAATTCCCTCTCAGGCGGATTGTTAAGTGCAGCGGCTGTGGCTTTTCGTTAACTGCCGGTTGGAGCAAGGGCAAAAATGAACGCTTTGCCTATTATTTCTGCCAGAAATGGTGTGGTAAGGGCCATTCTGTGCCGGTAGCTCAAATTGAGACAGAAACCGATAAGCTTTTGGCGAGTGTTAGCCTAACCCCTGAAGCACTGGAGCTCGTTACCGTTTACCTGCGTAAAACATACTACAAACGGGTTGCAGCACTGCAAAAGAGGAGAGAGGATGCCGATGACGAACTAAAGAAGCTCTATGAAACCAGGCAAACACTGATCGAAAAAAATCTAGCTGGTATTTACTCCGATGATATTTTTAGAGAGCAAAACAGGCTTTTGGAGGACAAAATAACAGCTATTCAGATGACAAAGAACGATGATTTGATTACAAAATATAATATTGAGAATGTTACGACGTTTATCAAGGAAAAGTTCAAAGACTTGGTCAAAACCTTTGCGAATTCCGATCTTCAGCAGCGCAGAATGATCTTGTGTTCAATCTTTCCCTCTGGCCTGGTCTGGAACTATCCTGGCTATTTGAACACGCAACTTAGCCCTTGCTTTACGTTCATGAAAAACATAAATCCTGAAACAGTCATAGATGGTCGGGGTGGTCGGACTTGAACCGACGACCCCCGCGTCCCAAACGCGGTGCTCTAGCCAACTGAGCCACACCCCGAAAATCATACTTAACCTAATTACACGAATCACAATCTTGGCGGATGATTCCCATGACTGCCTGCCCGCCGTAGCTTTAGCGAAGGCGGGAGCCGCATCCCGATCTTTTTAACTAATTTATTCTACCCGAAAATGTTGAATTTATCAATTCGAATCGGAAGAGAGGGGATTTGGCGAATCGCACTCGCCGCCTCCCCCGTGCTACTAAAAGCAGAGAAAGAAGGGCTGTCCCTCTGTCTCCGCGGGCATACCCCAGTGGATCCACTCCCCAGCGGAGTTTTGTCCACTGATCGATGCCACTTGTCGTGGTGCGCCTTCTGTGGCCGGAGCCAAGAAGCGCACATTCAGGTTACGCGATATCCCGAGCTCAGCAACAAGCTGAGCTAGCTCGGGAGAGTCCTCAAACGGCCGTTTTTTTGTACTCATCTCTGTCCCCTCCTAGGCGAAGACACCATATCAAAAAAACCACCAAAAGAGAAGGCCATAGCATTGTCATCGATGATAATTTGGAGTATTTTGTTGGAGTAAATAAAAATTTGCTAACTGGAAAACCTATTATGGAAAAAGAACAGCAAAGTCTTGATCGATTTGAACAGGAATTCGGTGCGAAGCCGCAATACAAAATTGTCACACCAAGCAGAGTAAATTTGATTGGCGAGCATGTTGATTATTACGACAGCTTTGTTCTGCCTATGGCGATTGACAATGTCAGGATGGTGGCTTGGGTCAGGCCGAGAAATGACGACCGGATCAGAATGCACACCCTAAACCTTGGCAATCTTGAAGAGCCGATGATTGAGTTATCAACTCAAGATACCAGAAGCAAGCTCCAATGGGTTCAATACGTCCAGGGTGCTATCGCAATGTATGCCGAGGAATACACACGCAAAGCCCTTAAGGGCTTTGATATTTTGATTGATTCTTCTATTCCCATCGGTGGTGGACTTTCATCCTCCTCTGTCTTGACAATGACGACACTTGCCGCCCTTGGTCTTTCCAATGGCTTTACTGACGGAGACAGGAAATTGAGTGAGTCTGAAGCTATCGAATTACTAAAAAATAAAGGAAGTGAGGGAGAAGCCGGCAAATTCCTGGACAAGATTTGCACGATGGGGTGCTGGGCAGAATATTGGTATGGCACGCGGGGTGGGGCAATGGATCACTTTGCTACTACTGTCTCAAGAAAAGGTTTTGCTACACTGCTTGACAATCGATCATTTCACTATGATTATGTTCCAATCCCGAAAGAGCTTTCGATCGTCGTTTGCAACACCATGGTGCGGCACAATCAACTTTTCAACGGCTTCGGGGAACGTAAAAAGATGGCAATGTCCGGCTTTGCTAAGCTTCACCAGCATTATCCTGAAATGAAAAATATTCGAGACGTAACCCTAGAAATGCTTGATCGTCACAGATCTGAGCTAACGGAGGATGAATACAAAAAAATGCGGCACCCAGTCACTGAAAAAGATCGGGTTTTTGGCTTTATTGATGCTGTTAAAGAGAAAAACTACACCAAACTTGGTCAGATTATTATTGAAGCTTTTGTGAGCCTTCGGGACGACTATGATGTTTCATGCGATGAGCTAAATATTATGCAGGCAGCAGCAGTCAATTCCCCCGGGTGTTATGGCGCTCGCATCACTGGCGGCGGATTTGGTGGCTGCATTGTTGCTTTTGTTGATACTGGCCAAAAGGATGCCTTTATGGAAGAAGTTAAGAAGAAGTATGATTCTCATCCATTCATCACCAAGCAAGGAATTGATAGCGAGGTTTGGGAAGCACATTCGGGTGATGGTTTGACCATAGAAGCGGTTGGATAGTTTAATATTGCACTTTTTTCCTGAAACATTATAATTTTCATATGCAAATAAAAATTTTTAAAGATTACAAAGAGCTAAGTAAACAAACTGCCAATGAAGTTGTCAGTTTTGTTCAGCAGAAGCCTGACGCAGTAATCGGACTACTAACCGGTAGCACACCTTTGGGTATGTACGAAGAGTTGGTTCGCGCTTACGAAGAGAAAAAAGTGGATTTTTCACAGGTTAGAACTTTTAATTTGGATGAATATTTTGGACTTGGGATTGACTTGCATAAGACTGCGAGGGAAGATCAAAGCTATGCTCGATATATGTGGGAACACCTTTTCAAGCATATCAATGTTAGGGAAGGAAATTGGCATATACCCAATGGGCTCAGTCCTGATCCGGAGATCGCCTGCCAAGAGTATGAAAATATCATACACAATTTAGGAGGAATTGATTTACAGGTAATGGGGATAGGTGGTGACGGCCACTTTGGTTTCAATGAGCCAGGATCTTCATTTGCTTCTCGTACCCGGCTCATTGATCTTACTGACCAAACGCTTGAGGATAATTTCAAATCTTTTTTTGAGCCGGCAGGTTATTCGTTTGATAATATGCCAAAACAGGCTCTAACGATGGGTATTGCGACTGTTCTCGAAGCCAAGCGCATTATCCAAATAATCAGAGGAGAGAACAGGGCCGAGATCGTTTATCGCATGCTGACAGAGCCCATCAATGAAATGTTACCCTCTACTGTGCTCAAAACGATTCCTCATAAATTTGAACTGTATCTTGACGAAGCAGCAGCGTCGAAGTCCTTATCCCTAGGTATTATCACTCGACCTGTTGCTGTTCCAGTCACGGCAACCTAGTCTCTGCTTCAAAGTTAGACACCTTAAGCACAAAAAAAGACCATATCCGGAGGGGGAGAATATGGCCTTTTTTTGGTGGAGGTCATTGCGTTTTGCGCTATGACCCCCATAAAACACACCATTATCAGTGTGAACAATTATAGTATAGCACATATGTTTATATTTGTCAAGTAGGCTGAAAAGCTGAACGGTCTGAATAGGTGCGTGCATGTCATCAGTATGGCGAAGGCTTGTGGTTGCAATCGATGAACCTTTGGGTTAAGATAGTAGCAACTAGATGGGGGTTCGGATGAAACTCAGGATTGAAGACAAAAGCAAAGCAATCGTATTGCGGCGGCAAGGATGTTCCTATGGTGAGATAAGGAAAATAATCCCCAACTTGTCAAAAGGAACGATCTCTGGCTGGCTTAAAAACATTGAATTAACAAAAGAGCAAAGGGTTGAGATTTCCTCTCGCGCCGTTTCAGCTTTTGAGAAAAATCGGATTAAAGGTGCTTGGGCGAACAAAGAAAAGGCTTGTAACAGAATCGCTCAGATCCAGTCAGACGCGGAATCAAAATTTGCAGAGTTTGCCAAGAAGCATTTATTTATAGCTGGAATCATGCTATACTGGGCCGAAGGTAGCAAGACTTCTCGGTCTTTTCAGTTTATGAATTCAGATCCGCGGTTAATTCGATTAATGTTGAAATTTCTGCGCGAAGTAGTTCAAGTAGACGAACACCTGATAAAGATTCGATTGTATATTCATAAGGTTTACGAAACAGAAAATTGCGAGAATTACTGGTCTGATGTTACCGGCATTCCCATTAATCGTTTTCAGAAAACTGTTTTCAAACTCTCCCTGCATAACACAAAGAAAAACCCGAGATACAAAGGTTGTTGTAGAATTGAAATCACTCGCAGTGAAATTTTCTGGAAAATAGCCAAGTGGGAAGAGTTGCTATACTGTAAATTAGAAAATAAGCGCCCGTAGCTCAATGGATAGAGCGTCGGTCTTCGGAACCGAAGGTTACAGGTTCGATCCCTGTCGGGCGTACCACGTAAAACAGAGCAAAAGCAATGTTTTACGTGCCCAGTGATCACATAGTGATTTTGCGGGGCTTTCATACAAAGAAGCTTGTATTGCTCTTTCACGTGGCACAGCCATTTGAAATTAAAGTCACAATTATTGCCCGCGTAGCTCAGTGGATAGAGCAGCTCCCTTCTAAGGAGAAGGTCGAAGGTCCGATTCCTTCCGCGGGTACCATAAAAAACTACTAACCAAAAGGTTGGTGGTTTTTTTGCTCCATATTGACAAGTTTGAATTATGGGTATATATTCACAAATGTAAAATAAATATACACCCGGAAGGAGGTGATAATTATGCCAGGATTTGATCAAACCGGTCCGCGTGGACAGGGACCGATGACCGGCCGCGGATTGGGGCCATGTGGGGGAATGCGCCGAGGGTTCGGTTGTGCAGGTTTTGGTCGTGGGTTTGGTTTCGGCCGTTTTGCCGGTCGAGCCTATCTGTCACAACAGGAAGAGCTTGCTGAGCTGGAAGATGAGGCTGCAACAATGGAGGCCGATCTTAAAGCGCTTCGGGAGAGAATAACCGAAGT
>DAOOSE010000059.1:0-6713 GCA_035389625.1 bacterium | reverse complement strand
CGAGGAACGGCCTTTTCCGGTACTGGCTCATATCAAAATGTGCGAAAGTCCACTATTCATAAATCTCGTCCCCTTTAACGCAAAATGCTTTGATATCAATTAAGGTTCTGAATTTTGATGAAAAGTAAATATTCCCGGTCGAAGAAAGTCCGTAGTCTTTAATTATCTTTTCAACTGCTTCATAATGAATTTTGTCCGCAAGAACATCTTTGCCGAATTCAGACATTCTTATGATTTCGGCTCCATGGCAAAATAAAGGATAATATATTAGGAAAACGTAACAAGAAAAGATTTGAATTAGAGGTATTCTTGTTTCCGATTTAATCCTTTCAAGTATGATGCTATTTCTTATTGGGGTGAATGAGTTTTCATTAATTTTAGTCAACGCTTAACAACTCAACTTTTGAAAAATTACCGGAGTATGATTGTTTTTTGCTTTTGGTTCTCCAGCTGCCTAACGCCGCAGATGAGCGGAATTGGCAGACGGGCGTGGGACTTGCGCAAGCAAGGCCCATGACCGGCTGTCAATTTCCGCTCGATCTGCTTGTTGGGCCTATTTCAAAACACTCCATTTTTCCCATTTTTGACAACCACTCATTGCCGTCTTCTGCTGTCTGTCCCAGCCACCACCCATGCATTCTCCTTTGTCTTGATCAGTTCCATACTCGGCCCGATCGCGAAATGTTGATGCCTTTCGAGGGCCGCCCCAAAATTGGCAAGTTACGCAATTTTTCCATGACGAAGGTTTACTGTTTCCCATAAAATTCAATCTCCTTTATTGTTGTCGAAATAGTTTTCTCTTCGCACGCGACAAACATATATGTCTGGCGCGGGCCAGAAAGTATGCAAGCCTATTCAAAAAAGTCATTGCCAGTCTTTTCCTTGTATTTCTTTAATACCTCCTTCATTTCATTTTTTGAAAATACCGCTGGTTTATTTAGCCCCCAGATATTTCTACCGTTTATATATTTAAAATCAATCATGGTTTCTTGGAAATTCCGGTCGGGAAATGTTTCCCATAGCATTGGAATGTATTCGTCAAAGTAAGGTCCCAATCCAATTATGTGCTTAACGAGAATATGAAGAGCATCTTTACGAGGAAAAACATACGCAATTCGAAGATAACTGGAACATAATTCGCATTTTCGAATAAGAAGTCCTTGATCCCAGTTTGAAGGCAAAAGAACATCCCAAATGAAATGAGTTATCCCTTTCGACTCTGTAACTTCTTGGAATTGTTTAATGTCCTGACATTTCTCGCATTCCCACCAGTATGATGGCATTGTGGTAACTCCCATTTATATTGAAAATGAACACCGCAACAATGATGATTCATAGTATTTTCTCTTTTCGGAATCGTTGATCGGCCCAACGCCGGGCTTGAGCGGAATTGAGGGACAGGCGCGGGGCTTGCGCAAGCAAGACCCGTGCGTGGCCCTCAATTTCCGCTCGAAGCCCTTGTTCGCCCTTCTATCACAGCTTTCTTCCAATATAGACCCCATAACTAACGTGTTCTTTGAACTTTTCGTAAAGATAAATTTCATGTTTTTCGGCGGCCACAATCTCGCATGCTTCTTTACTGTTTCCGTTTCGATCGAGGAAATCATCAAATCGGTCCTGCATTGGGCGATAATATGCGTCCAGCCAGCAGTGTTGGGGCAAAATAAAGTATCCGATGGGTGAGTAACCGTGCTTTTCCAGGATCCTGAATTTTTGGGAGGCCAAATCAATCTCGGGGTATTCCTTGTCCCAATGAGTCTGAATTTCCGCAGGTCGTGAATCTGAAATCCATGTAATCTCTGAGGCAACGAGGAGACCGTTTGTCTTAAGGTAACGTCGCCATTTCTTTACGCCTTTCTCAAAACCAATATTGTATATGGCTCCCTCTGACCAAATTAGATCCAATTCTTCATTGGCGAACGGCAAGTCTTCCATGGATCGTGCCAGCGAAGATATCCGGTTTGCAATTCCTGCCTTTTCAGCTCTTTTGATCAGAACATCCAGAAAGTCCTGGAGAAAATCCACGGCCGTGATATGCGAATTTTTCAAAAGTCGTGCAAGCAGAAGGGTGGACGCACCGGTTCCACAACCAATATCCGCAATCTTCAGCCGAGCATTACGGTCAATCATCGTGAGGTTGAGAGCTATTTCTGTTTCGGCATCGCCGCCTGGACCTTGCCGATGGCCTTGTTTATGTAGGTCGATCAGAAGCTTGTAGTCATCCATTGTTCTTTTCCTTCCTATTTTGGGCGAACGCCCGCGATGAGCGGGCCGCCGAGCGACGCCAACGGCAGAGCGAGGGGACCGATGCGCTTTGGGCGCAAAGCTTGCTCCGCAAGCTTTGTGACCAGCATCGGCGGTCCGCTCAATCGCATAGTTCGCTGCCTCTAAATTTATTTTCTTTCTGTCTTGGTAATTTCGGTATCAGTTGTAATGTTCCAGGGATTCAATGTTGTTAGGTTGCATCCCTTAAAATCATCTTCAATTCTAGTTACTAAAATTAGATTGTGGGTTCGAGCAATTGCGGCTATTAGTGAATCTATTGCTGGAATTGGACAGCCATTCTTTTCAGAAAAGGCTTGTGTTTCACCCCATATTTCAGCAACCTGTAAGCCAATTGGTAATATTCTATCTGAATAATCTTCGATTAAAGTATTAAGCCAAATTAGCAATTTACTTTTTCGCTTAGAATTGGGTAATTTAGAAACGCCTTTTCTTATTTCACCAATCGTTATTACACTTAGAAAAACACGATCTGATGGAATGTTTCTGATCCAATCAAGGACATTCTTGTTAGGATATGGTTTTGTTATTTCTGAGACAACGCAAGTATCAATTAAATATTTCAAAGGTTGATCTTCCTTGTTAAGTCTTTAGACCTTTGAAGATCGGGACCATTACTTAGTTTTGGGCTTGAAAGTAGGAACTCAGTAAACGACAGCTTTTTTGCTGTAATTTCCTCGTATTCTTCACTGGAAACAATCACAACGGCTTTTGAGCCATGTCGTGTAACATACTGGGGGCCGAATTTTAGTGCATCATCTACAACCTGGCTAAATTTCGCTTTTGCATCCTGAAGTTTCCAAATTTTGGGCATTGGGACCTCCACGATTAAGACGTTGTAGTCAGTCTAGTCAGACCATATGGAAATGTCAATGGTTGCTATTGCAATGGGCGCGTGAGCGCCATCGAACGCCCGCGATGAGCGGACCGCCGAGCGACGCCAACGGCAGAGTGAGGGAACCGATGCGCTTTGGGCGCGGGACTTGCACCGCAAGACCCGTGACCAGCATCGGCGGTCCGCTCAATCGCATAGTTAGGTTTTGTCCTCTGGCATATAGATTCTCTTTACAAAATGCATGAATCTTGAATTTATCTTGGTATGATAATCCGATTACCGATTTTCAATTGTGATGGATGACGAAATCCATTTGCGCGTGCGATATCCTTCCATCTTCGGGTTGTGCCATATACTTTCTGTGATATGATTGCAAGTGTGTCACCGATTTGAACTACATATTCACCTTCTCTTGCTGGAACAGGAGATTCAATATGAGTAACAGGAGACACATTTTGGACTTTTTGAGCTGCGATGATGCAAACGCATTTCGCTGCATTATTAATGTCGATTTCATCTGTTGGCTCAATTGAGGTGAAGGCTTCTGCATATAAGGGTTTCAAATAATATGTTTTGACCGCAAAATTTACGTTTTGTGGAAGGGAGCCAGTTTTTCGTGCCATAAAAATAGGTGAAAGAGTTGAAGTCACCACTCCCACTACATTTCCATGAGTTGAAATAAGTGGTCCCCCAGAATTTCCTGGTTGAATTGCAGCGCTAATTTGAAAATGTCTTGGATCATCTTCAAGACCTGCTAATGAACTTATTATACCGTTCGAAACTTTTGGTGATACGCCTTGAATATCAGGATTAGGAAACCCTATGGCATAAATATTTTCACCAAGACTGACTTCCTCTGAATTCTGACATTTTAAAAACGGAAATTTTCCTGAGACTTGAAGAAGGGCAATGTCATTGTATTTATCAACCTTTGAGATCTTTGCATAATATTTCTTCCCTAAATGGTCTATTAATATTTTTGATGCCCCTTCAATGACATGATAATTTGTTACTAAAAAGCCATTTTCAGACACGAAAAATCCTGTACCATATGATGTTTGATAATCAATAGCAAAAACAGTGTGGGAACAACATAGTGCAGTAATTATCAGAAATCGGATAGTAAATTGCATAAAATCTCCAGTCTATTGGGGGATCAATTAGCTTGTGTGTCTACTTTTAACCTTTGATAGAAGTCCATCAATGTCGTTTATATTTAAGTATTCCATACTTGTATTCATACCATCATATCGCGAGGAAAAGTAGTTGTAAATATCAGTAAGAACTGAAATGATTTCTTCAAAGTCTCCCCAAAGGATTGGTGCCTCAATATCCAGCTTGCTTTGATCAAAGAAATATTTCGTGTCAAAGTGGGCATGATATTTGTCACGTCGTGTTTTAATGTTGCTCGTCGAGGGGAGGTTAGACAATTTCAACATTAAGTCGTTAACCTCAGTTTTATTGATTGCTGAATATGTAAATATCTTTGTATTTGCCATCGAAAATGAAACGAAGTTATGAATTCCTTTTTGAGAATTTGTATCTAAAAGCTTTGCGGCCCAAAGAATTGTTGAGGAGAAGAAAGCCTCCATTGTTGCTTTAAAAAAGCAGGGGGCTTGATTCAACTCGTCAAGATAGGTATTTGTCAGGTCTGTTAGATGCTTAAAATGTTTGTAATAAGTGGATAACTTTAGAATTTCATTTCGAATTGAATCGCGATAGAGGCGAAAGTGCTCGTCAGGGGTTTTCAAATACATTTCTCCTCAGTAAACCTAACGCCGCGGTTGAACGGAATTGGCAGACGGGCGCGGGACTTGCGCAAGCAAGGCCCGTGACCGGCTGTCAATTTCCGCTCGAACCGCTGGTTAGATTTTTCTTCATTTGTAGCCACAGTTACGGAGTAGGTCGTCATATTTTTTATTAAAATGCTGATTCAATTGTTTCAATTCAAGTTCGACAAATTTCTTTTCCTCAAATGTCATTTCCTTTAGAAAAGCCTTTACCTCTTCTACTATCGTCTTAGCCATCCCAATAGACACATACCTCTTGGCCCCTTGTTCCCTATGTGCCGCCGACTCCGTATTTACCCCCGCGATGCACAACCAAGCAATTGCTTTTGGCTTGTTGATATCGCATCCAATGCCACCCCACAAGGACTTTCCAGCGTTGTATTGGGCACCGGGATGATCAAGCATTGCAGCACGGTAAAAGCAAGTAAATGCTCTTTCATGTAGCCCATTCCCAGAAAATGCGAGTCCATCCTTGTTAATATCATCAGGCAACTTTTTATCATTTTCATAATCTATTGAAGGGTTATTCTCTTCACCAGCATCCCTTCCATCGGCAATCTTTGTTTCTGTAGATTGAGAGAATATTTTTTGGAAAAGAGCGTTAAGAAGCATCTGAGCTTCATTGCTACCCGATTTAGCAAACTCTTTTATTTTCGTTACATCGACAGGAGTTTTCATGGCGCGAGGATCGCCTGATTCGAGGGCAATTCTGAGTCTTTTAAATCCTTGGTCGGTATACTCCAGAGGCAAAATAGGCTCGGGGTCGGCGATTGTTTCCGGAACTGAAACTTCATCTACCTCGGGAAAAGGTAATTGGCCAGGAGACCAATCGCTTGCGCAATCTTGAGCGTATTTCAATTGCTCTGGAGTAAAACGTGCTTTCACGGAAATTAGTGCCGCAGATGCATTTTCGACGCCCTGGTTGCTCGCAATTGTAAGCCAAACAAATGCTTTAAAGGTATCCTGGTTTACCCCAAGACCGTATGCATAGGCGCAACCAAGAATCACTTGCGCTCGTGAATCGCCATTTTTTGCGGCCTGGCTGTAGTAGAAAATCCCCTTTTTCTTGTCCTGTTTTGTGCACTCCCCCATATCATACATATAGCCCAAACGGAACTGGCAACTGGCATTCCCTTGCTCCGCTCCAGTCTTGATCCAATGGAAGGCCTTTTCATCATCCCTAGGTATCTCCTTGCCTTGAAAATACATTTCACCCAACTCGTACTGCGCGTTTCCGTCGCCGGAACTAGCTGCTTCTAACAGTGATTGAGGATTTGGGCTGGAAGATTCAACAATTTTCTGAGCTGTGGAAAATGTGGTCTTTTTTTCAGCGGTAGATAGAAGTTCAGATTTGAAAAATAACATCAGGATGGAAAATCCCACGAGAACTAAAAAGGCCACTTTTGGAAGTGATCGAGGAGAGGACGAATGACCTTGGCCTTTTCGAATTGGGGGACATGCATCTTTTAGTTTTGAAAAGGTATTCTTTAATAGCAGATTGCTATCCAAAAGTTCTTTGGGATACTTGGTCCCTGAAAACTTGGCTTGGTAGTTTCGAAAGACTTGATAAGCCTTGTTTCGAGTAACCTCGTTTTTTAGAAACGGTACAAGCAGATCAACCAGCAACTGAGCTTCCTCGGCATCAATTGGAGTATAATCTTCTAGGGCGGTGAACATTTCCGGACTAACCTCTTCTGGGCTTTGGGAAAGCTGGGTGATTATTTCCTCAGGTAGCATATTCCTCCAAAAATCTAACGCCAGCGGTGACCGGACCGCCGAGCGCCGCCAGCGGCAGAGCGAGGGTA
>DAOOSE010000058.1:0-6716 GCA_035389625.1 bacterium | reverse complement strand
GCAATCATACGACAGCAGACAGGTGAGGTCTCAGGCGAAGAAGTTATGAATACAATATCACTTCCAGATGGTGGAGCTTATTCCGTAAAAGCTGATAAAAGCATGACTTTTACAACACTGGCAAGCAAGGAAAATAAAAACATTTATTTCACTCCAACCCCTAATCGACCGATTCTTTCCCTTGGTGCGTTGAAATCCTCGATTTCCGAGAAGATTGACCCAGCGGTGAGTGCTGCCCTGCAAAAGAATTCGACCGCCAAAGTTATTGTAAAAACGTCTAAAAAAAGCGAAAGTCTTGACCCCACAAAAACCCTGTCAAAATCCGAGAGGGTTCGATTGAAAGATGCTTACAACTCTACACAGAAACAGGAAGTTGCCAGCCTAATCTCAAAAGGTGGGTCAGTTAATAAAATATCGGATGATCTTCCAATTGTTAGCGGTTTTGGTGCCACAGTAAATATGGTAGCAATTTCGGAATTAGAAAAAAGTTCCGCAATCGAAAGGGTAGAACTGGACAGAAGTGTGAGGCTGAGTCTGAACGATTCAGTTCCGATGACAAAGGCAAAAGACGCCTGGGGATTGGTAAGTCAGACCAATAACCCAGAACCACTAACTGGTCATGGTCAGACCATTGCAGTTATCGATAGCGGTGTTGATTATACTCATCCAGATCTGGGCGGTTGTCCAAAGGAGGATTTTCTCCTCTCAAAGTGCAGCAAGGTGATTGGCGGGTATGATTTTGTGAACTTGGATAATGACCCCATGGATGATAATGGTCACGGTACTCATGTTGCCGCGACCGCTGCTGGGAAAGGGTCACTGTATGGAGTTGCTCCTGATGCATCAATAATTGCTTATAAAGCAATCGGAAGTGATGGTTCTGGCTATTGGTCCGACGTCATAAGTGCAATCCAAAAATCTATGGATCCAAATGAAGATGGGGATTTCTCTGATCATGTCAGCGTCGTCAATATGAGTCTGGGGGGGTCCGGGGATCCGAATGATGAATTAAGTGCTGCTGTCGATATTGCTTCCAGTGCGGGAGTAGTGTTTGCAATCGCTGCTGGCAATTCGGGACCCGATCCATCAACAATAAGTTCTCCAGGAACAGCCAGGAGTGCTATCACTGTGGCTGCTGCCTGCAAAAATGGTGACACGTCACCACATTGTCAAACTTTAGGAGAGGGTTCGACTTTTTATCCTGTCGGTAGCTTTAGTTCCAGAGGTCCTCTTATTTGGCAAGGGGAGGATATGCAGAAGCCCGACATTTCTGCCCCTGGCGTCAATATCTGCGCGGCAAGATGGGGTGCTGCCTTTCCAAGTGGTTCCAAGGTGTCTGACAGCAATCACACTTGTATCTCTGGAACTAGCATGGCTACACCTCACATTGCTGGTATTATTGCCTTGATAAGACAGTCTTATCCAAATCTCACACCGGCGGAAATAAAAGAACGACTGAAAAGCACTGCGACTAAATTGAAATCCGATGGTAGCGATTTGCCCTACGACATTCAAGGTGCAGGACTGGTCAATCTCACCTCGGCTTTGAATATTACTCCTGAGATCGTGTCCTCTCCTGCTGTTTCTGACTTGAGGTCGAGTAGTTCCAGAAAAATCTCAGCGACTACCAGGACATATACCTTGTCTGCAACGAATGGTACCTCAAGAACAATCACCCCTGTTGCCTTAAACGTTCCGGAAGGTGTGACAATTGTATTTAGAAAACAGACTGTTCAAATCTCCGCGGGGCAAACAGCTCAGCTGGTTGCAACCATTAGCATTGATAATGATAGGACAAAACCGTGGCGCTACCAGCCGCACATTCTTCTTAAGGAGGGGGCGGTGACAAAGGGTGACATTCCGATAAATCTTACGGTAGCACCAACAATCTATAGCAATCATTTTGGCTACTCGATCTATGATTTTGGCGTAGATTCTCCTGCTCAATCAACATGGAATGTTTCCAAAACAATAACCGTGACCAATTACCGCACGGACTCTTCTCAAACAGTTTCTGCGGAAGTCTTAAATTTTCCAAGCGGTGTGATTGCACGAATTAACCCGCCAAGTCAATCGATCTCACCGGGAAGCAGAGGAACATTTAATATCAATCTCTCTGTTGATAATAGTGTGGTAGATCTCGGCGTGTACACAGGTGAGCTGAGGTTATCCAATTCAGTTTTAGCTATACCGATATATCTTAAGTTTACAAAAGCCAATACCATGGATCTGGTTTATGACTTAAAAGACAGAACGAGTGATCCTCTAGATCTCTTCTATGTTTTAATTTCAGACAGAGATGATGATGAATATTGGGTTGAAGTAGACCCAACCAAAACCAGTCAGCGCATACTGTTAAAACATTCTGGCACCTATGATGTGATTATCAAGCGGCAGAAAGTAAACGATAATTTCTATTCTGTATACAAAGAAAACATAAAGGTTCTCCCAAGGGGCGGAACAAAAGTGGTTATCAGTGAACCGAGTGAGTCTGCAAGGCTTTTGATGTCACAGCAATGGGTTGATCACAATGGTCAACAAGTAGTGCCTGTTGATACTAAACTTTGTGATACATTTATACCATCAAACATTTCTTTGGCTTGTTTTTCTACACAGGGAGCATATTTCTCATCTGCAGTCAGCACTAACTATAAGCAAGAAGTTTACAGCATTCTTTATGAAATACAGCCTAAATCAGAGCTTCATTCTCTCTATGCTTATTCTATTGGTGTTACAAGTAGTAAAGTGCTGTCAAACAGAAAAGAAGATTTCAAGGTGATCAAATTTTTCACAGGAAATGCCAATCAGTCAACTGAAATAGATGTGTTTCCAATAATTACTGGTTATGGTTTTAGCCCCTGGTTCAAATGTAATGGTCTTGTGATCCCCTCGACACAAACATTATATGCAATGAATCCTGTAACCGACATAATCGCCTATCATCTCAATCCGTATTTTGCCAGCAGTTGCGGTGAAATGGTTCCGGAATCTAAGGCCAAGATGTATGTTACGACTGATTTGCGTAGGGGTGTAGCAATACCAATGGATCAGTCTCCATTCGCGGAAGGCAACACTGTGTACCCTGGTTTGGGTCCAGTGTTTTGGGATGGCAAATTTGATTTGGTTAACAAGATGGTGAAATCCTACCATGGCGGTGTTTCTCAAATACCTTTTCTTTGGCAAGATTATGGCTTTAGAGATACGGGTTCGGTCGCCTATCATCTTACTAAGGCTGGAGCCTTGGTGGATGGTGGTATAGTTCCTGCTGCCTCGGCCGATTCTGGTGGTTCAATTGCAAGTGATTGGTTGGTGTATTTTCCCAATATAAAAAGCGATGGAATCTATGAGTTTTCACTTGACGATCTAGTTTATAAGATTGATGGACAGACAATGAAATCAAAAGTTCTTGCAACTTCTGATACCAGTAAACCAGATCCGAACCCACCATCGATCAAGCGTCTCTATCATTTTACTGACGATCACCGGTCTGAAGTTTACCGTCAAAACAAAACTAATCGCCTGCAATTTGAGTTTGATGCTGTTGGCGGTAACATTTCTCAGGTAGCGCTGAAATATGGTATTGGCGAAATCCCGACTAATCCGATCGAGATGAGCAGTAATGCTGGTGTTTATTCAGCAATACTGCCGGTGGTTAATAGTGGTTCTCTGGCTAGCTTTAGTCTGGAAGTACAAGACGATTCGGGCAATAAGCTGAATTACACTTTCCAGATGCCGATAGGGGAATGAGCCTTTAATATTTAGCAATATCTTGTTTCAAAAAATCGGAGGTTAAAATAAAATACGTTAACAAGATAATCCATGAAAAAATTGATCCGATTTATTGGTTACTGGTTTTTGTGCTCAGGCAGTTTTTGAGTGCCGGACTAGATGGTGGCGAAAAAGAATTTCTGGCTCAGAATATTGAGAAGCATCGTCGAGTGATTTGGATCACGATTGTCATGGGAATATTTGCTTTGTACGGTGTCGCTTCTGCTGATGAAGTAAGCACTTTGGTCTTAGCACTCATTGCTCCTGTGACTGTGATGGGAGCAGCCTGGTTTGCTGTCTCATTTGGTGCCATACCCAAAAAGCTTATCAGTGAGGCAATGGCAGTTACTTTCTGGATGTTTCTAGGCTTCATGACATCACTTATGGCAATGTTTATTGCTGTTGGATATATATCACCAGCACCTCTTTGGCCAGTCCTGGCTCTAATCTTCATATCGACGATGATAAGCTGCATCAAATATGACACTGCCGACGGTCTCAAAGCCGGGCTAGATGAAGCAATGCTCACTCACAGTCGCTATGCAATTGAGTATTATAGAAAGTCAGGGGTTAAAGCCAAGATTAACAAATAGAGGCAATCATGGAAAATTTTGGAGCCACGAAAAGGGATCTTGCAAATTATTTTGATGATGCTGAATATGTTCAAGAGGTAGAGCGGATCAATCCTCGGTATTCTTGGAGATGGGATTACGATTCACCGCTGCTTCCATTAGCCGACGGTCTTGAACAAAAATTTTTATCAATTCATGAAACCTTCAAGAATCTTGTGCCTTCTTCGTACGAAGGGAAGCTAACCGAAAATATCAAAGATTATATCGAGGTGCTGCTTGGTAGTCGGCGAGGAGAAGCAATCGGCATTGAATTTGGTGGACCTGGGTGTAAGCTTTTTGGTGGATTTGAGGCGGATATCTTTAGGCGAACAGCAGGAGTAACCCTTACTGCTCCTCCATCCCTTAATGATCCAACAAAAAACCGTTATGGCGAACAGAGACATGCAATTATTGCTGGTAACTTTTTTTACACAAAAACAAGGCGTGAAATCGAACACTGGCTTGCCGGGAAGCATGCTGACGTAATTTTTGAACGCATGGTGGGCGGATTAAATTTATTGCCTAATGATCGGAGAATACAGGAATATATATTTAATTGGTGGTATCGCTTGCTTGGTGAAAACAGTGTAATGTTTGTTCAATTGCCGAAGAGTTTTTTTGAAGACCCCGATTATCTAACAAGATGGATTGATCTTGTTAAGAACAGTTTTTCCGGCTCCATCGACATTATATCGGATGGTTATAATATTAGACTAAACAAGTTGACTGGTGCTCCAGAAAAGTTGCCATCCTTGCCCCAGGCAATGTAAAAGCTAATTCTTTATGTGTAGCTTAATTGCGAAAAAAGGATGCCTCAAATCTCAATTGAAGACGTTTCAAAATGTCCGATTAACATGCTATCGCGTACTATTTGGACACTGAGCATCAATATTTTTACATTTTGTGTAAAATTTACCCTAAACATACGGTTGGTTTTCAGCTAAACCATTATTGTAGTCAGCTAAATTACAAAGATTCCTCGACTCCATTCCATTTCGCTCGGAATGACACAGAAGAATAATTAGGAGGAACATGCCAAAGGAAGGTGAAGAAGCGCCCGATTTCAAACTAAGAGATCAAAACGGAGAAGATCACTCGCTAAGTCAGTATTTGGGTCAGTGGGTGTTGGTCTACTTTTACCCAAAAGATGATACCCCGGGCTGCACCAAGGAGGCTTGTGGTATTAGGGATAATTTCCCTGATTTTGAAAATCTTAAGATAAAAGTGCTTGGTGTCAGCGTTGACTCAGTGCAAAATCATA
Organism: bacterium; assembly: GCA_035389625.1. GTDB lineage: Bacteria > Patescibacteriota > UBA1384 > XYA2-FULL-43-10 > 1-14-0-10-43-13 > DAOOSE01. The sequence goes on along the minus strand of DAOOSE010000058.1, from coordinate 1,076 downwards.
AGCAGTTTGCCGAAAAATATCACCTGCCATTTACACTGTTGGCAGATGAAAACAGGGAAGTAGTTCAAAAATATTGTGTTTGGGGCGAGAAGAATACTTTCGGGCATAAATCTTTTGGAACTCTGCGAACATCATTTCTTGTCAGTCCTGAGGGTAAGATCGCCAAGGTTTATACAAGTGTTAAGCCTGAAGTACATGCACAAGAAGTGCTGGAAGATTTGGAGTAAAATAAGTGATCGAATATCCGAATATTACTTGTGATTCTATCGGCTTTAATTTCCCTCTGAAAAACTAATCATAATCCTAGTTGTTTTGCTAGCGACGACACACTACTCGCAATCACAACTTTAGCACCAGTTTTTTTCTCAATCTTATTAAGTGTTAGTGATATGAGATTAGAGGCGATAACCTCACCAGCACCTCCGATATTATCAAGAACTCCAATTTCTTTTCCAAACTCATAAGCCAACGTAAACTCGTTAAGGGTGCCGAATCTGCCCCCAATAATGATTGCTTTATCACAGTGGAGAGCAGTGCTGATGTTTCTGTATTTATAACAGGCAGCTCGGTTGTCCTTATACTCGTAATTTCGGGGAACGAAAATTAATTTTGAGAAACATTCAACAGGATCGCTAAATCTGGTGATGTGATCGTCAATATCTATGCCGGGACTATATCCAATCACCTGTCCGCCTTCCAGAAAAGCAGCTTTAGCTGCCTCATGAGAAGTGCCTGAACATGCGCCGGTAATCAAAGTGTGGCCATTCTTGGCTATTAACTTTCCAAGAACCCGGGCTACATTTCTGGTCTTCGGGTCGTTATTGCTGGCTGATCCATAAATGGCGATAATCATATTGTTTGGGTTATTAACATTGCCAGAGGTAGCTATCATATTCGCCGCTTGACCACTTTTTAAGAGAGGCGTCGAAAAGTCTCTTTATTTTGGGGTCGTTTAGGTTGAAATCATAAAAATCATGACCCAATTTTTCTTTCTTCTTGTAAAGCTGGGCCATATTGAATTTGTCAATTTTGACCGCTTCGATAGGAATAACCTCTTTTACTGCAATTCCTGCCTT
>DAOOSE010000057.1:0-6831 GCA_035389625.1 bacterium | reverse complement strand
TTTTATAAAATCCACTACAATACACCAGTTTTTTGTATCCGTAAAAAGTGCTTTTTTTTCGAAGATGTCTTTCAGGGATTTTACCCCCCCCAAAATTCCCGGTTCTGAAGATCCTGGCTCAATGCAATTAGGATAAGACTCTGAGGGCAATCCTATATCGGCCAGTGCTTTTGTTACAAAAAATTTATTCATATTATAGTTCCTTTTAAAAATTTTAGTTGTGGTTATCTTGGTCCAAAAAATCCTAACTTCAAAAGCTCATTTACTACAACTCTAATGAATGCCCAGGTGAGTGTAGCCAGGATCATGCCGGTCGCGATGTAAACGATGGCCAGGCGCCCCTTCTTGGCTTTTTCCGCATCTCCCCCCGCTGTGATAATCGTAAATCCGGCAATTAATATGCCAATAAACGCGGCCACACCGATGATAATGGGAAACCAATCAAATGCAATAACTTTCAAAAACTCGTATAGGGTTGAAAAATTTAGTTCAGTAATAGCCGCAAGACCGGTCGGATCAACGCCGGTATTAGCGGGGGTTGGTTTACCATCGCCACCACGTACTCCTGGATTGAGATCGGGGGCTGGTTCTCTAGTTACAGCTGCCTCCCCTGTCCCTCCACCCGGATTTGTTCCCGGACCACCCTCGCCTTCGTTGCTTCCTTGGTTAGGTGCGGCGCAAGTAGCGGAAGTATTCTGCGGGCAAACCCGAACATTGGTTTGTTTATTTGGTGTTGCAAAGACAGCTGGAGAAGACAATCCGCTTGTTTGAAGGCTGACGACAACGCTATGGAGGCCGACCACCGTATTTGAGTCAGTGTTCCATTCGTAAACACAGCCACTTTCATTTGCCGAACAACTGGAAATCGCTCCGTGTGCTTTCATGTAATGGCGGCCGTTTCCATCTCCGACAAAAAGATAATACTCCTGCTTGTTTGCCAGCTCGGCATCATTAGGGTTGGAAATATAGACGTGAATCTTGATCGTCTTGCCTTGATTCACGCTTGCCGGCTCGGCCCAAATTGAAATTTTGTTTGGAGCATTACAAGCGCCACTGCCTGGAGCGCATATTCTGATTGATTCGGTATCCGAGGGCAGTCGGGACCAAGTCGGGGAAGATTCACTCGTGTTTTGAATATTGACCAAGACGTTACGAAGTCCCTCTGCTGTGCCGCTAGTATTCCAGTCGTAGGAGCAGTCACTGAGAGGACTTTTCCCCTTGAAGACATAATCGCCGGAGGTGCCGGTATGGCTACCAACGTAAAAATAGCAACTTTTCGCACTATTTGAGGTGTCAATTCCGCTGACCTGACCGCTCAGGCGGACTGACTCTCCTTGTCTTGCAGTAGTATTGCTAACGTTAAGTTTAATTGTTCCGTTTCCCTCGGTATCGATGACCTTTACTGAGGTGACGCTCGGAAAACTATACAGTGTGGTGTCGCTCTTAATAATTTTTGCGGCAAAGACATGATAGCCGGTATCGGTGGATAAATTTGTTTCCCAGAGCATTCTGCAAACATATGTATTTTCCTCTACTTGAAGGGGACCGGTTATTCTCCAGATGAACTCGGACTCAGAGTATGCGCTTCTCTCGGAGGATTTTACTGACTGATATCCGATCTTGCTGATACCAAAGCTGCAGCTAATACCAGATGGAGATGACGCGGCAGTCAAGGTATAATCTACGGCCAGAGTGACGATCTGTCCTATCCGTTTGTTTACCTCAGAAGGAGCATCCACAACAAAAAAGCTTTTACTTGCCAGATTTGCATCATCTCCATCTCCTCCGTCTAAACTCTCCGTACCATCAGTGAGAGCAAGCCGGGACTGTTGAGCCGAGACCCCAGCAATGGCGATATGTGAAGCCAAGAAAAGAGCAAAAAAAATTCCGCAAATACTGATTAATAATTTGTACTTTTTATTTTTCATTTCTATTTCAGGTATTGTACTTAGGCAAGCCGATAAAATCCAAAAGTATACCTATGATCCAGAGGAGCAAAAAGCCAAGAAGGGTTCCCAGAATAATATCTTTTCCTTCTTTGGTTTTTGATGTGTCTCCCTGAGAGAAGAGAATTTTGTAACTTGCATAGCAGATCATGGCAATGGCAACCCAAATACCTAAGCTTAGTGCAAAGCGGTAAATTGATTCAACATAACATCCCCAGTCATAATCCTTCACATTAGTAGCGGCGACGACACACTTACCGTCTGGTCCTGGCTGACGAACCATGCCGCCGGGGATGTTTATTCCTATATCAGCCGCTGATACACGAGTGACTAATAAGTTTTGAATTTTCTCTACCATGTATTTTTGGTTAGTAATTGAGTAATTGTATTTGCAGCTGCATTTAGTGCGCTTCCAGAATCCTGAACTCCGCGATTGACCTCAGTGATCGCATTTTTGATGGCATTGTCAAAGTCGACCGGATACCTTCCTTTTATCAGGGTTCTGGAGGTTAACAGTTCGATAGACTCCGGATTGCTTTGATCCCTTTCTGTGAGAGCCGGTTCCTGATCTTTAATTGCTTGGGATGATGAATAGCCCATGCTGCTATTTAAGGTTGCAGAAGAAGATTCGCCTGAAATCATTTTCACCAAAGCCCATGCAAGCTCAGGCTTATCTGTTTGATTGCTCACTCCATAAGCATAAAATTTCGCGTAGTCGGTAATTTTTGCAGGATCATCGCTATATAGCTGGGGAACAGCAGCTTTATTGTAAGAGAAGGCTGGGTATTTTTGTTTCAAATAATTTTCCGTATCTGCGTAGGCAAAAATTGTAGCGACCTTTCCATTTGCAAAAGCATCAATATTGTTGCCAAGAGAATCATTCCAAGTGTAATTTGGAGATTTTGGGTTTGAAAAAGAGGTATAAAATTCGAGAGCCCTTCTGCCGGGAAATTCGGTAGTTACTTTAGGGGTTTCTTTGGCGAGATTAAACGTTGCCAGCTCAAAATTATCTGAAACTATATCCGTTCCATTTTGGTACATCAGTAAGTATAAAATATCGTTTGAAAAAGTAACCTTATCTGTTCCTAGGGCTACTCCTGAGATCTCGATGTTTGCGCCATTTTTCTTGGTTAATAATTTGGTGTACTCGGTAAATTCGTCCCATGTTAAAGGAAAATTATTCAATAGAGATCGAGCGCTATCTCTAGCATCTTCTTGTCCAAGGGAGTCTATTATTTCATCAGTTCGTTTTTCGATAAGATCTTCATTGTAGAGGATTACTAATGGTTGTGAGTTGGTTGTGAGAGCATAAATCTTATTGTTTATAAACACAGATTGTTTAACTATCGGCAGGAAAGAATCAAGATTAATGTCCGCTGAATCCTTCTCTGAAAGAGGAATTAATTTTTGAGAATGCCTATAGATCCAATCATTAGGCATCTCCCAAACATCAGGACCTTCACTGGAAAGAATTGAATTAAGTAGTTTGATCTCATACTCTGAATTAAGAATTTGCCTCTTGTAAACTATATCATAGCCCTTATTCTTGCTCGTGAATTCCTCGGCGATCTCTTTCCAGGCATCTTCATCCTCGAATCCCCAGACAACAAGCTTGTTCGCGTTGGGATCGGTAGCTACTTTTTTCTTGGTGCAGCCAGAAAGCCCCACCATGAAAATCATAGCAATTAGAAAATAGCCCAAAAATTTCTTAGTCTTTTTCATTTGCCCTCCAAAGTTCGTATTAGTATCTAGTGTATCGTATATAGGTATCAGTTGGAACGCAATACATCATACGAAATACTTACTGTCTTGCCATCGTCAGCGATTTAATTTCTTGAGCATCCGACGCATTATTTTTAATGCTTTGTATGTATTCAAAAAATTCAGGAGCGATGTCGGGGCGCCGCAAGGCCATTTCGACATTTGTTTTGAGATATTCTGTGATATTACCACAATCGTAATATCTGCCACCCTTTATTTCCATTGCATACGAGTCAACTCCCTTGGATCGCAAGGTGTTTACGCCATCGACATAACCAAGCTCTTTTCCTGGTTCGGGCTGAAATTCCTCTAAAGCCTCGAAGAGATCAGAGTTGAATGCGAAACCTGAAACAATTGCCAGATCGGAAATAGGGTTGTCGGGACCCGGCTTCTCTATAAATTCGGAAACCTTGATAATGCCTGGCTCTATCTCATCACCTCTGGCGTATCCATAGCGCTTGTAGTCTTCAGGCCGACTGGTCCTAACTCCACCCAGAATTGTTTTACCGTATTTATTATAAGCCTCAATCAGCTGTCTGGTCCTGGATTGCTCTGCTAGAATAAAATCATCACTCCAAAGAACAATGAAGGGCTCGTCGCCCACGACATTTTTGGCAGTAAGGATCGCTCCGCCATTGCCATTGGCTTCTTTTTGCCTAACATAGACAAACTCAGCCATCTCAGAGATCTTTTTTACCTGTTCTAACTGTTCGAACTTTCCAGCCTCTTCTAATTTTTTCTCTAATTCAAGATGGCGGTCGAAGTGATCTTCGATCGCCCGTTTATGCCAACCGGTAACAATAATAATCTGTTCAATTCCTGCCTCGACGAGCTCCTCTACGGCATACTGAATTACCGGCTTATCCACCACTGGAAGCATTTGTTTTGGCATGGCTTTAGTTGCCGGCAAGAAACGTGTCGCATACCCTGAGGCTGGAATAACGGCTTTACGAATTTTTTTCATTTGGTTTCAGGATTAAGAATTAACTTTTTTACTACTGGCTTTTTCTGCAGAAGCGCCCCCTTGATTTACAAGAATCTTCTTTGTTTTCACTTTTTCATCTTTTGGTACTTCAATTCTTAGAAGGCCATCCTTGAGGGTTGCTTTCGCAACGTCAGAATTTGTTGCGATTGGAAGTACATACGATCGGGAGAATGTTCCCCAATAACACTCTTTGACAAAATGCCTCTCGTGCCCAATGTCATGCCCAGGTGTTCTTGTGCCACGAATTGTGATTACCTCGTCGGTAATTGAAATGTCTACATCACTAGCCTTAACACCGGCAATTGGTGCTAATATGTAGATATTGTGCTCATCCTGATAGACGTCAATGGCTAATTGACCCTCTGAGTCATCGGTGAGCCAGTCCTGCTGTTCTTCCTGCATCTTCCCTCCTTGAGCACATACTTGATATGCTCTTATTAACATTATATCCCAAGGGATAAAAGAGTCAATAAACATTATTTAAATATGTACACAAAAGTGTTTAATAGGGCTTGGTATTTTTTACTAGATGCATTGTTTCCAAAACGATGCGTTACCTGCAAAAAATTTGGAGTGTTCTTGTGTGCTGAATGCGCAGGAAAAGTAGAACGGTTGTCAACATCTGTTTGTTATGAGTGCGGTCGGATTACACAGCACTCTAGTTACTGCTCTGTCTGTAAAAACAGGAAGCTTTTAAAGCTAAACGGTATAATCGTATCCGCAAAATACGAGTCGCCGGTCAAGGAATTAGTGGCAGGTCTGAAATATGGTGGCTATATTGAAATCTCTGAACTCCTTGGTGAATTGATTGTTCAGCGCCTTCTAAATTCAGATATAAAGTTTGAAAAAGCGGTTTTTGTGCCTGTTCCTCTCCATCGTTCTCGAGAACTTGTTCGCGGGTTCAATCAGTCTGAGCTAATTGCACGGTATATCTCTAAAAAGCTCAATTTACCAGGAGGGGATGCGCTGAAAAAAAACTAAAAAAACCTTGCCGCAAGTGGGACTGACCAGAGATCGCAGGCTTAGTAATGTTTATGGTGTTTTTACTTGCATTGACCCCGAACTGATTGCCGGTAAAAATGTTTTTTTAGTCGATGATGTAGCTACGACAGGAGCAACTCTGAACGAGTGCGCCAAAGTGCTAAAAGGATCCGGTGCCCGAAGCGTGATGGGGGTTGTTGTGGGAAGACATATAAGTTAGTTCAAAGTACCAAGTTCCAAGTGCTAAATGGGTACAAAACAAGAGTCCGAACTCAATTGATTAAAGTCGTCTTTAGTGGTATAAATTACTAGTTTGGAGAGGTCGCATAGTGGCCTAGTGCGGCGGTCTTGAAAACCGTTGAGCCTGCAAGGGTTCCGTGGGTTCGAATCCCACCCTCTCCGCCAATTTTCACTTTTTGTGAAATCGTAAGGAATTGCCTCGGCGCAAAGCGCCTCGGCATGATATTTTTCCGCAATTTTGAAGGCATTTTTGAAATCCAAAATCAAAGTGCAGTCGGCAATGCGGAAGTTCGAACCAATCTTTTTGAGAAAATCCCGAATCCTTTCGGGATTTTCTTGTTGAGCGCATTTTTCGGCTTGGTTGGCTTCTTTTATGAAGTTTATGGCAAGTTCGAACCGATTATTGCTCTTTCGCCCAAAAGACGAGATTTTTTCTTCCAAATCCTTTTTAGTGAGAATGAGCTTTTGTTTTTTAGCTGTATATTCCGCTTGCGATAAATTGCCGTCCAATTGCAAATCAAGCAAGCGATCGAGTTTGGTTTCTATCTCAATAAGCTCATCTCGCAATTTTTGGGCGAAAGAGCTTTCCGCTTGGGTGGTTTTCATTTTCTCATTTTCAAAATAATTGATTGAAGCATTCGCCCAAGCGGAAGACAAAGAAACTTTTTTGATTTCCTCTTTAATTTGAGAAGTGATGATTTCCTCGCGGACATATTTTTGAGTACAAGGATTTTTCCGTTTGGTGCAACGAAGATAGTTATGACCTTTTTGCGTTTCGGTGGTAATGAAGCAACCGCACTCGCCACAACGGAAAAATCCTCTATACACATAAGGTTTCAATTTTGGCGATTTCGGTTTGCTCTTGTTCGCCATCACTTCTTGAACAGAATCAAAAAGTTTCTTTGTGATAATCGGTTC
>DAOOSE010000056.1:0-6890 GCA_035389625.1 bacterium | reverse complement strand
AGGGAGGGGATAGGAGCGCTGGTTCTCGGTGTTTATGATGACAATAAACTTCACTATATCGGGCACACCGGAACTGGATTCGATACCAAAGAGTCAATTCGGCTTAAAAATTTATTAGATAAAATCATGACTAATGACTCCCCTTTCGAACCAGTTCCAAAAACTAACAGCAAAGTAACATGGGTCGAACCCAAAGAAGTTGCTGAAATTAGTTTCACTGAGTGGACTCCTGATGGCAAAATGCGTCATCCTGTTTACCTTGGCCTAAGAGAAGATAAAAATCCGAAGGAGGTTTGTTTGGATGATGTGCAAATCCCAATTGAAGGGAGCGATCCAAAATCGATTCCAATTTCCCACCGTGAAAAAATTTTCTGGCCAGAGGAAAACTATACTAAGGGTGATATGATTGATTACTACGAAGCAATTTCTGGGACAATGCTTCCCTATCTCAGAGATCGGCCAATGGTAATGAATCGCTTCCCTAATGGCATCAAGGGTCTTTCTTTTTATCAGAAAAACGTTAAGGAAAAAGATCTGCCGCCTTTTGTTGAAATAAAAGAAATAATATCTTCGTCTGGCAAGAAAACGAACTATATCTTGGGTAACAATCGCGAGACTTTACTTTACATGGCAAATCTTGCCTCCATCGAAATTAATCCCTGGAATTCGCGAATTCAGCACCTAGAGCAGCCAGATTATTTTGTGATCGATCTTGATCCACTCGATGTCTCATTTGAATTGGTGGTTGAGATCGCTCAAATTGTGAAAGAAATCCTTAAATTAGCTCACCTCGAAGGCTATTGCAAAACCTCGGGGGCGACGGGCTTACATATCTATGTGCCGCTCAACGCTAAGTATTCTTACGAAACTGTGAGAAGTTTTGCGCATGTCATTGCGGATCTTGTGAGTAAAAGATGCTTGAAATGGGCAAGCACTGAGCGGAGTCCGGCGAAGAGAGCGGGAAAGGTTTACGTCGATTATCTGCAAAATGCCTTTGGCCAAACATTGGTGGCACCGTACAGTCTCAGACCTCGACCGGGAGCCCCTGTATCCACGCCACTTGATTGGTCAGAGGTCAATTCTTCGCTTAAGGTTTTGGATTATAACATGACTACTGTTCCAAAACGCATCAAAGATAAGGGTGATATTTGGAAACCCATACTGGAATGTCAGAATGATTTGCAAGAAGCATTTACTCAACTAGAGAAAATTTCTTCCTAATATCAATGAAAAATATAGCATTTCTTGTTATAATAGCGCCATGATCGTTACCGCACATGTTATTGCAGGAGGCATAGTTGCTGAGGAGTTGGGTGACCCAATCATTGGATTTATCGTTGCCTTCTTTTTGCATTTCGTTATGGACGCTTTGCCACATTTTGATACCACCGATGGCGGAAAATGGACTAAGAAACAGATCTTGTTTACCTCAAGTGATTTTCTGCTTTCTGCTATTCTAATCCTGTTCTTTGTACAGCCGGTGCTTTCGTTCAGCAATCTATTTCTCTGGGGGGCCTTTGGTAGCTTCTTACCCGATCTCATTGATAATCCGCCGATGTGGAGTGGCTGGATCCGTAAGACAAAATACGGGAAGAAGTTTCACGCCTTTCATGAGTGGTGCCATGCCAAAGTTCAACCTTCGTTTTGGTTTGGCGTGACGACTCAGCTAGGTCTGGTGGCAATATTGCTTTTTATGAGAAACAAAAGTTAAAGATTGTTACCATGCTCCCATATTGTCATCTCGAGCGAAGCCGAGAGATCTAACAGATTCCTCCACTTCGGTCGGAATGACAAAGTGAGAGTGGTCGGAGCGATAAATCTGGGAGGGGTTATTCTAAATACTAATCCGCCAGCTGGCGGACAAATACGAGATACGACCAGAGCTTTCACGCTCATCGAGATTGTGATTGATTTTGGCATTTTTGCCGCCATTTCTCTTGCAATAGTCACCGGCTATTATGCTTCGTATAAATCGATTGATTTAGCGCGATCCAAGATGGTAGCAGTCGCACTGGCAAATGAAAAAATCGAAAAGTTGCGCAATATGCCCTATGATGACCTGGCAACGGCGCACGGATCGATTTATCCTGTCGGTCAAATTCTCGATAGTGAAAACGTAGAATCGAGCGGTATTAAGCTTACTGTAACAACCAAGATCGAATATCATGATGATCCTTATGATGGTAATGCGGAAGGAACTATAGCCGGCAAACCAAGAGATGTCTATCCCTATGACTACAAGCGAGTTCAGGTAACTGTCAGTCACACTGGACGCAATGGTCGCTTGGCTGAGATGACGACAGATGTTGCCGCCAGGGCAGCCGAAACACCATCCGACACCGGCATTTTGTATATTTGTGTTAAGGATAAAGCCAGCCAGCCAGTGCCTGACGCAACGATTACAATAGAAAATTCAACACTTACTCCGGCACTCTCCCTGGTGGTTCAGTCTGGCGATGATGGCTGTGTAATGATTCCGAAGTTGCCGCCCGATGAGCATAACAATTACCGTCTAGTGATAACTAAGGACGGTTACTCTACTTTCCAGACTTATCCAAGAACAGCCCAGAACCCGAATGCCTATTCACCTGATGTTAATGTAATACTGCAACAGGTTGAGAGTCACACATATATCATTGATCGCGTATCGACACTGAAGCTTGCATTTGTCGATCAGAACAACAATCCCGTTTCGAACCTAAGCTTTACATTAGAGGGGAGCGAGAAGAAATACTTCAATCCGGACACCTTTGAATATTCAACTACTTTTACTACTGATTCCGAAGGGAAGGTCACTGTCGAAAATTTACGGTTTGATCAATATAAAATAGTTAATATCCCTTCTCCCTATTATTTAGTGACTGCCACTCCGATGCAGCCGATCGATCTTTTGCCTGATTCTGTGTTGGAGGCAAAAATAGTTCTTGGCACGGATAGCGCTCAACCTACGATTTACAGTATTACCCCGCAGTCAGGAATTCAGAATATGTCTGTCTCGATCACCGTCGAGGGTACGAATTTTAACAATGGTGCTACTATCAAGCTGATCAATCCTACCACGGGTGCTGAGATTGTTGGTACCAATGTCGAAATACATTCGCATTCAACAATTATTACCGATCTTTCTCTTGCTGGGGCCGATCCTGGAAGTTGGAACGTGGTGGTGACTAATCCTGATGGCAAGAGCGTGACCCAAATCAATGGATTCGCGGTAAGTCAATGAGACCCATCAATACAAAATTTGCTGCCGGATATACCCTGATTGAGATGACGGTTGTAATTGCCCTCATTGGTTTGCTTAGTATTGCAATCTCCTCCTTTTTCTCCTATGGAAATAAATCTTATCGTGAAGGTATGCAAAAAATCGATACTGATGAGATTTGTGCCAAGGCGGTGAGAGACGTTGAAAAAAATGCACGAGGGGCGACTGAGATTACGGAGGCCACAGCCAACACGTTCGAGTTTTATGCCTTTCTACGAGATGATATCCATCCCGCGCCAAGCAAGGTTCGATATTATTTAGCAAACGGTGAATTGATTAGATCGACAATTGCTCCCGAGGGAAGTGGCCCGACTTTCACTTATATGGAAAATAATAAGAAAGTGGAAATCATTGCTGAGCATGTTGTGGGGGCTGAGATATTCTCATATTACAACGACGCAAGTTCCACCCTGTCTTTCCCTGTTCAAACCGATGCTATCAAGATGGTTGAATTTTCCATTGCGATAGACTTTAATACTGTGACTCCGCCGGGTCCGGCCGTGCAATCAACCTTTGTTCAATTCAGGAATTTGAAAACAAATCTATAAGTTAGTACTAAGTACTGAATACTAAGTAATGCAACGGGTAAAGAATGATAAAAAGGGTAAAAAGTAAATACAGCTCAAAGTTTAGGCGAGGGACTTTTCTACCTATCATTTTGATGATTTCGACGATTTTTCTTGCATTTGTCGGAGCATTGATGGGTATTGCCTTATCAAACGTAAAACGTGCGACCCACCACGAAAAACTTGTCTCGGAGCTTAACATTGCTGAAGCAGGGATAAATTATTACCTATGGCATCTTTCCCACAATAAAGAGGACTATTGTGATGGTGCTACTTGTCCCCAGAATCCACCCTATGGCCCCTATCATCACGATTACACCAATGCTTCGGGTGAGATTATCGGAAGCTTTGATTTGACAATAACTCCACCGGACCAGGGTGATTCTACTGTAGAGATTAAATCAGTAGGAAAGATGCTAAACTCGAAGTCTGAACGTACAATAATAGCAGAAATCGGGGTTCCTTCATTTGCAAAATATGCCTTTCTCTCAAATACCGAGAGCTGGTTTGGAGACAATGAATCGACGGCTGGGCCTGTTCACTCCAATGTAGGAATCCATTTTGATGGTATCGCAAATGGTCTTGTCACGGCTTCTTCTAAAAAATACACTCCAACCTCCACTTTTGGAGGGGACGGAAGTGAGTATGATGGTGTGTGGGGTGAGGGAGGACCGAAAGGCTACTGGGTCTTTCCTGTTCCGGCGGTAGATTTCAATAAAATATCGGCTGATCTAGCGGCGATCAAGACTGAAGCAAATACAGGTGGCGTCTTTCTGGACAACTCGAAAAGTTCAGGTTATCACATAATCTTAAAAGAGGACGGGTCTTTTGATTTGTATCTAGTGAGTAAAGAACGCTCTAGTGGGATTACTACCGAGTTTGTGCGAAATTATCCCAAACCGGCAAAAGGGGTGGTTTATGTTAACGACAATGTCTGGGTGAGTGGGACCTACTCCGGTAAAATTACTATTGCTGCAGAGAAAAGCAGCGGCCAAAGTGCAAAAATTAAAATTCATGACAACCTTCTATACAAGGCAAAGGATGGGAGCGCTGCTATTGGTCTCGTCTCACAGGGAAATATTGAAGTGCCTTCATATGCCACAGGTACTCTGGAAATCGATGCGGCCTTGCTTTCGGCTACCGGTCATGTGTGGTTTCCCTATGCAGACAATGCGGTCAAAGATACGATTACGGTATATGGTGCTATTGCCACCTTTGATTACTGGACCTGGACGTGGGTAAGCGGAACCACTACTCTGGCTGGATATGCTCACACCAATCAGACTTACGATCCATTTCTTACCTTATCCCCACCACCCCAATTTCCAACGACAGGAACTTACGCTATTCTTAATTGGAAAGAAGAATAAGGGGGACTGTAATTTATAAATTAAGAATTCCTAATCAAACCCTATTTTCAAAATTAATTAATTATCAAATTGGTTATTGATTCTAAATTAGAAATTCTTAATTAGCGAATTGAAAAAGGCACTAGCATGAATTACATTTACTTTTTTGGCGGATTGGTTGGAGGATTTCTCCTTATTATCTACAGCAAAGCCATTACCGACAGCACTGGTAGGGTAGATTTTGCTGAGAAATATTTAGGAATGGGGGGGACTTATAGTTTCTGGAAGCTTATCGGCTTTGCGATGATTATTTTTAGCTTCTGGGCAGTGTTCAATATGTAGAAAAGTCTGGGATGAGGCGGGCCAGCAATATTTGCCCAAATGCCTCGTCCCTGGTTCCTCGTAGTGTGAAGGGGAGATCAGTCGCCAGCACACTAGAGTTGTGACTTATTTGTGATATCGTTCTGTCGGTGAATATGTAACTAAGGCAAAGAGAAAACTCGACCCGTTCTAGTTGTGCCGGGATATCTTTAACTAGAAAGCAAAAACCCGAGCGAACTCGACGACGGAAAAGTCCGTTCGGGTCATTGCTCGGGTTCAGTTCTCTGCACAGATTTCAACCCCTATGAGAGCCGCCTCCTGTGCTCTGAGAGCAGAAAGATGCTCGTTCGCGCAGGATTCTGAAGCTCTCGCTGCTTCTGCGCGCTTCCGGGCCGTTCTCAGGGCATCCTCAGCCTTTGCCAGCTCCCTCTTGGCAGAGCGCCGTGCCGAGTTCTGCAGGCGCCAGGCTTCGTTTGCCTTTTCGATTTCCAGCCGCACGGTATGAAGCTGCCACTCAGTGGCATATTCATCTAGTGCAGGAGAAAGGCCGAATCCGCCAAGGATAAGCGGGTCGAGGAGTCCACGCATGATCAGCATGTTGAGGATTTCCTCAAACTTGTCATCCTCGACACTTACTTGGATACCAACCTGGCAAAGTGCAGCAGCGATGTTCGCTTTTTCGACAGAGCTAACATCACGATAGTCGTGAAGCAATGTCCAACAAAACTGTCGAAGGACTAGGCGTTTGCCAAGCCTTCTCCAGCTTGTATCAGCCTTGTTGGCCGATTCGCTAAGACACTGCTTGTGTTGCTCCAATTTCGAGCCTCGCTGATCGCTTATAGCAGGGCTAGCCTGCCGCAAACAGTAGGCCAGAAGCTCGGGGTTGGAGTTGCTCAGGACGATGGTTGCGTCATACTCATCCAGGCAATCCAGCCATCCCCTATACTGCTTCAAAGACCCTTCGGGTCGAATGAGTAGCTCGAGGCTCTTTTTGTCGTACGGTCTTGTTCCGAGAACCTTGACTCCGCGGAAGGTACGCGCCGGGATCTCGCATCTCGCCACCTCGAGCTTGAAAGTTAGTGGCTGCGACGTCCATGCAATGGCGTTCAACCACACGCTAACCAGCTCTACCAGCGCATTGAGAGGAGGTGTTGTCCCGTGTGTTCCGACGAGCTCCCCCTCGATCGAGAATCCCTTGTGTTGACCCAGAGCCTTTCTGATTCCAACATGGGCAACCGAAAAGGCTTCCGTTAGCCGACTCATGAACTTACCTCTCTCCGTCGTCGAACGCTAAATATTATACAATAAAAAGTAATAAATGTAAATGTTTTGCAGGAGGGTATACTAAGTCAGATGGAACTAACCGGTATAATTAGTCCACTAAGGATAATT
>DAOOSE010000055.1:0-7016 GCA_035389625.1 bacterium | reverse complement strand
CCCACAGAAAATAAGAAATGCCGCCTGCTACACTGACACCAGGAAAAACATCAGATGAATCCTCAAAATCTACTATCTTGCGAATGTGATTATCATTAAGCATCTCATTTCGGAACTCGTCCAATCCCTTCCCTCCACCGAACCACCGAGAGGGAATGATCATTGTCAAGAAGCGAGGATTCAGTTTTTTAGCTTGTTGAACGAATTTATGGTATATGGGTGATGCACTCCTACCAAAGCCGCCATCGCTCAGTTGGTATGGTGGATTGCCTATGATCACATCGAATTTCATATTAAAGATATCCTCCGGGTTTTCTGTATGTATGAAGGTGTACGCATGAGTTTCCAGCTCGCCACCACGATCATAATTCCCCTCATTAGCGCCGCAATAAATGCACCGTCCATTCTCCCAGATGTGTTCAACACGCCCAAAATGGATGTTACCCTCTGGAGTGTCAAATGCTTCGCAGACAGAATATTTACCATTGGCATTCTTGCTGCAGTACAAACTACGTCGCGACATTAAGGCTGTTAGCTCTGTAATCGCAAGTCCGAAGAGCTGATTCTTAAAGATATGATTCAATCGCTCCTGACGGTCAGTGATTTGCCCTTCCAGCCCCTTATCAAGGCGTTTAGCGATCTCTCGAAGAAACACACCTGACTTGCACCCTGGATCGAGAAACGTAGCCTTCTTGTCACTCCAAAGCTCCTCTGGAAGTAGGTCAAGAATCTGGTTCGCCAACTGTGGGGGCGTGAACACTTCATCGCTGCTTAAGTTGGCAATACAGGAAAGCACATCTGGATTATAGCTGCTGTTGAACACGGGCAATCTCCAGAAAATGTACTGGTGGATACTCCTTCTCAGGGGTGGGGATAAACACATCCTCGCCAAGGTCAGAAAATAGCGGCAGTTCCTTCATACCCTCATGGTCGAGCAGGCTATGGAATGTAAAGTCTCGCCGCTTTAGCATGCTCCCGTTGATTGGCGACCATTCGGAAAAGACGATATAGTTTGGTCTCTCACCAACGGTTTTGAGGGTTAGGGCATCACCCCAAATTATGTTATGAGTAAGAATAAATTGGACTGTCTCACGGCACTTATCCTTCACATCGTTTTTGAACAGCCGGGAGTAAATAGTATCAAATACACCGAATAGCCTCATACGGCACTCCCTGACATTGTCTTCCAAAATGTCGATGCCATAGATCGAGGAGACGGCTAGAACAGCGTTACGCTCAAAGTCTAACGGCGATTTACCATAGCGCGTCTCGACGACAGCTAGCTTCCTTTCCAATATCACAGTCAGGAAGTTCCCGTTGCCACATGCTGGTTCAAGAAAACGGGATTCAATCCGTTCAGTTTCCTGCTTCACCAAATCGAGCATGGCATTGACTTCACGTTGTCCTGTCAATACCTCGCCATGATCGGTAACACGCTTTTTTGATATTACTTGTGATTCCATGTTTGTTCTTATAAGCTAATGGGAATGAATATGAATTGCTATATCAGCTGAAACGAAGTGGAAAAACTATTTGCTCCTCAGGAGGTTAATCAGCCTCTTCTGCATATTTATCCAATACGGAATCGGAGAGGTGTGTAAGATGTTTCTGAGCTGCAAGTTCAATAAGACTATCATAGGAAAGATATGTACAACTCTCAGCAAGCGGTCCTTTCTCAAGCAGTGAGAAAACAGGCCGTCGCAATTCTTGAAATACCTTCTCCCGCTTGGCTACCGGTGCGACGATATGCAGTTTTATATCCATATTGGGCTGTAACGCGAGTAAATCAGCCATTCGTAAAATGCCGGAGTATACTGAGGTAGTATGTTCAACTTCAAATGCTCGCACAATTGATCTCCCCCTTAACCAAAGAACGTCAATCTGTTCGATTGTGCGGAGAGTTGTATCATCGTAATTTAAGGGTAACCTTTCAATGAGTAGGTTATTTTCATTTTTCCATTCCTTAATAACGCCTCCTCTGTCAGACCTAGGGATCCAGATAGACATGCCCATTGTTGCGCCGATTTTGGCAAGTAGAGCCTGCATTTTTATTGATTCTCGAATCTCTCCATTCTGTGGCCCGACCGTTTCATCCTTCTCCATAAAATCATCAGGGACAGAAACGGACACCACTTTGTCGGGCCGCACAACCGTATGGCTTGCAAGTTTTTTGGCATCGTGCTCATCAATAGGAAATAAATTGGAGCCCGTGGTCTGCCCTTTGAGAGTTTCGACGAGAAATCTGCCATCTTTTACGTCAAGCTTCGATAGGCTCGATCTAACCTTCCCGGTCCATCCGATGGAGCCTTTCGTAAGATCTTTTGTGAAAGAAAGGTTATTCCAGACGAGTAGATCATGGATTGGAATTGATTTATCTAGATCAAGCCAAACAACAACTTTTACGTGGAAGCGTATTTTAAATGGGTCATTTTCTGTATAAAAAATTGGTGAGTCATCTTTAAACGGACCGTCAACAACTTCTAATACTCCGAACCATCGGGATAGGCGAGTAAGATAGCAGACAAACATGTCCCCCGGTTTTATATGTTGCGCTATTCCTTCTTGTCGAAGACGAAAACCGGAAACATTTCGAGATGAGTTCGAAAAAGCCTCATACGTTTCTGGAGAGAAAAGATCAATATAATAAGCCATATCGTGGTCCTCAATTTATTTTATAGTGAAAAGAGGCTCGGCTATATCCATCACTGGGCCTTTCAATTTCGCAACATAGCCCCTCCCAGGAATTTATAAAAACTATCCTTCTTTTTTATGTCGAAACCAAGTTTATCAATGTAATAATAATTTAAAAGAAAGCAAGGGGGTTCGCAGAAAAACGGGCCAATCAAAGGTGGAGTGATCAAACACCTGCTCACACCTTTCAAGAAAAGGTGTAACAGAGGAGCATTTTTATGGCCCTCTAAGGCAAAACAACATTGCCGACGACTTCAATTAAGTCATTAAATCACGAATGAATAGACTGAATATTGATTGTTTTTAAGCAGTTGCGCAAGCCAACGAGTGCTGCAACATCCTCTGGTTCTCCTTTTCATCTGCTAGTGAGTTTTCTGTACTCCGTAGTAGATGCACACTTAGGCAACTGCTGTTCCGTCTGACCCATCAGGAATGAGAGCACCGCCTTTACCACTTCATTAGCAACTCTTTCGTAAAGGTCACTAATCAACTTCCTAAATCGCTTCTGACATGATTCAAACTGGAGACGCGAGGATACATCATTATCCGCTACGAGATTAGCGACGAGCCATATTTCTTGTTCACGGAAACGACTGATCATCGTCTGGTAGTATGGATAGGCGAGCAACGACTCTCCATATCCATTGCCAATGTAGCACATTGTCACAGTCTTTACATATTCGTATCGCGAGGATTCAGGAACGTCACCATTCTCGGGAATGTATCTGATAAGATTCTTCGCATGAGCTGGTTCATTGTGAAAGTTGTTCCAACCAATATGGGCTTGAAATAAGCTAGCCACGCTATCGCTCACTTCAAGCGCGAGTCTATCCTTCGGCAGATATGTGAGGCCATTTACAAATGTCAAAAATTCTTTTGCCGAGTCGCGGCGAGGAATGTCAGCGTTGGATGCATAGTTCACATACTTGACGCCAGACTCTTGCTTCGCCATGTCGGGGGCACGTTTCCATACTGCTGCGGCAATGAGACGGATATTACTCTTCACCTGAACAGCTACCTCAGGATCAGCAAACATTCCGAAAATCGTCCGTAACAGGCTTGTAGCCAAATCTACGGGAAGAAGCTGAATACTGGCATTAATTGGCGTTGCATCGCTTGCACAGATGGCGTTTCGTCGAAGATTCTCAAGAAGGCGTTTAACCTCGATCGCAGATGCTGATGGTTCCTTGCCTATAACCTCTCGTATGCAGGTTTCCAGCCAAGACACAATTTGTAATCCTGTCAATTCGTTCTGATTAGGGTGTGCCGCGCTCGCCCAGTTCCGCATATTACGGATGTAGTCGAGATGTCTAAAGCCGATGTCAGACAGGATACCAGTCATGTGGCATCCTCGGATAAGTTCCCAATCGTCCAGATTCTCCAAGTCCTTTTCTGCGTTAAAAGATTTTCTTCGGTCAGGATCTGTGACAACGCTGTTGAAAAAGTACTCAAGGTCGAACTGCACGACTTTGAGTCTGAGGCTGAGTACCGTTTCATCCCATACAAAGTTCAAAGCCGCGTCAAACAGACCAGCGCCACATGCGGCGACAAACTTGGATATGTAAAGTGAGTCTTTCCTCAGGCCGGTAGGGAT
The DNA here is from genome assembly GCA_035389625.1 of bacterium. Taxonomy (GTDB): domain Bacteria; phylum Patescibacteriota; class UBA1384; order XYA2-FULL-43-10; family 1-14-0-10-43-13; genus DAOOSE01. Next base: position 2,731 of record DAOOSE010000055.1, on the reverse strand, counting down.
ATTATCTAATACTGAGGGAAGATTTTGAAGGACGACGCCACGTTCACGCACTGGAACCAATACCCGTTCCGCTGGCAACCCCAATACATCAAGGTATTTGACCAAACCCTGAGAGAAGATATCTACCGTTTGCGCTAGTTCATTGGGCTGGTGAAGCACAACCGCGTCGGATTTCATTTCCATCATTTCTTCCTCCCAAGCGAACACTACGGGTTACTGGCTACCAATGAGTAGAGCGGAAAAGCCAGTACGAGTTGATGCAAATGTTCGCCTCAAATCATTTTCATAAGGTTTATCGGTTCTGGTAACACCTGCTGACCTTGAGGTGTTTTTCCCTTTTCAAATATATGTTGCCAGTACTCATAGTTCTGTTTTCCACCAAAAACTGTCGTTGACAGCTGAGTGTTAGACCATAGTGGCATGGAATTAAAATTCCGAACAAACATCCTGATTCTTTCCCAAAGAGGAACGGGAAACTTATACTGGAAAAGTCTGCTTTCCTCGATTGGCATGCCTTGCATAATGAAAAAGTTACGAATAATTTGTGACACATATTTCAGCCAATTCCAGAGGATTTCCTCCTTACTCATGCGGAAAGCTCTCACGTGGTCAAGCGGTATAGTCTCTCCTGCTTGCAGCCTATTTTCTATCCGGTATGTACCGATGTCGATATCAAATTTGGCGATGTAGACTTCCTCGGTGATAATATTCATTAATTCCAGAATCTGTTCTTTTTCCATTTCTCGTGGATTTTCACCGTTTTCAAGCTGGTAATTTATTGCAGTCTCCAATACTTCTTGATAGATGAAGAAAGAATAGAAGGTCTTTTCTATGGTTGAATAGGATAGCGGACGTTCCTTTCCACGCCCCCCAAAATCAATGTAGCTTTTTAGCTTGTTCTCGGGATTGTGGGTAATCGAGTCTCTTACCGCATCAAGAATGTACCGCTTCATTTCACGAGACTCGCCTTTGAAAAACCTCACGAGGTCCTTTTCAGAGAAACTGAAGTCGTCCTCAGCAAGATTCAGGTCGCTTTTATAGCGTTCCACACGGTCGATATAGAGAGTGCTTCCTAAGTGGCGTTGAACTGATTTATCAAAAGCTACCTGGCGCAGGGTCGTTCCAGCATTTGTGTTCGCCGTAAGCAAAGTGTCAACGTTGGGATCCACAAATACTCTGACTGGCAATTCCCTAATGCCTAACAATACTTGAGCCGCCGCCTTGTGCTGGCCGTCGAAAATGCGGACTATGGAGCGATGATTCCCATCAAGAGTAATCCATCCAAGCGATATGTGCAGTTGGGGGCGTTTATTAAAGAACTCTTCCACGAGCTTCGAAATATTCTGCCCGATAGACCTTGGATTGATCTTCTCGTCGTGATGTAGATATTCAATGGGCAATTTTGCAAAAAAATACTTAAATCCGCTTAATTCATCGGTATACAGCGGAAAAGTAAAGACCTCGTTTTTCCCGAGATCTGGAAGAGAAAATTGGACCATGTTTGACACACACTCAATTGGCAATTTGTAGTTCGAGCCGCCATACAAACGAAAAACGTCATCCAAATTGGGATTGCGGTTGTCTTTGCCCGTCGCTTCCTTGAGTTTAGTGAATCTCCGTAGAATCCGGGCGACTTCAAGATTTGCAGCTTGCTTAGATCGGTTGCAGCTGGAATGGGTCAAAGCGAAGTTGGATAAGTCGTCTTTCCCACCCAGCATCGTTGGTACGACGTGATCTATATCTATGGCATCTTTGTGTAACACGAGGTCTATCGGGGTTTCGCATATAAAACATTTGCCCTTCTGCATCTGGTGGAGCTTATTAATTAGTCCCTCACGATCTTCAGCAGAGAGCCGGTTAAGATATAGAGATCCCATCCACATGCTCCTTCATGTTTTTCTATGGCTAATCGCGTGTTCTGATGCGAGGCTGGGACAAGGGCTTGTCCCACGGCACAGGATTATCAGCTGCTTCCGTTTTGTGCATCTTTGTAATTTGAAAATTAGAGGTAAACAAAAAGGCTCAACCATCTTAAATGACTGAGCCTTCAATTTCCCGCCATATCCCCTCCCAGTTTCTTTGATCCACTGCATTTGGTTTCAGAACCGGAAATTAATGCCTTAATGTAATAATATTATACACAAAATCAAGGTTTTTTGCGGAATCAATAAAAAAGCGCCCGAAGGGAGGGGGTCGAATCGGGCGCTTGGCTGAACCTATTCCGGATAGGTGCGGGTGAAAGGGGCCGGACCGTCCCTTTCAATTGAAATATAAGAAATGGGAAAACTGCCATCAAGGGATAAAAGCGCCACAAAAAACAAGCGACCATCAGAGTCTACTCCTTCGGGTGTTCAATGCAAAACACCAAGGGGGATAAATATTAAAGTGCACTTAATTAATGTTCGCCTTCTGACATTAATAAAAGGACTCGGGCATCCACTCAGTAAAACTGTCATCAAACAGCCAATATTTCGGAGGATTATACGTCTCCGCAAATAGATGGTAGCTTGTCCTAAACTCTGCCTCAATCCAAGTACCAATTTCATGGTGAAGTTTTTCGATTTTATCTGTCAAAGTTTGATCGAGCTGAAATTTGGCAAGAGTGGGCGACCATTGACAATGAAAAATTGCATTGCGGAAATCACGAAATGGGCTTCCTTTAATAACGGGGAAAGTAAGAATTGACTTGGGAACATCCGGGAACACCTTTTTAATATCTGTTTTTTCTTTT
>DAOOSE010000054.1:0-7046 GCA_035389625.1 bacterium | reverse complement strand
ATGCGACTTCTATTTCCGATAACGGTGAAGTTCTTGTAATTGCTATAAATGGAGATAGGCCGGTCTATTGCTTCCTGAGTCTTCGGACACTTGAGGCAAGTTATTATGACGAAAAAAGGGTGGTTTCGGAAGCAATACGTAAAAAAGTAATAACTAAAGCAAGCGATGGAGACAGGCTCAATGGAAGTGATTCCCAACATACACTCCAGGAGCAGAACCAATTTTGCAACAACTTGGGCTGTAAGTATCAAACCGACAACCGAGGGAATGTATATCTTTGCCAAAGTGAATCAAATTCCTCCAGTGATTGGACACTGACCCCTTCGAATGCATCTTTTTTAATTCGAGAAGCAGCATCTGGCGATACCAAGAAGCTGTTCAGCCTTAGCGACTTCAATTTGTCTCAAAAGAATGGCTCGGATGTTGATTATACGGTTAGCCCAGATGGGAAAATATTATTTGAGCTAATGGAACAAGACTATTCAAATAGTTATTATCTATTTGATCAAGCAAAAATTACTAAATTGAAAGCTGGATATTTTGAATTAAAATCCACTGTCTGGTTGCAAGCTCCTCTATAATTAGAATATCGTTCCTCACCCTTTATAAATCCAGCAGAGGATTGCAATCAGAGTGGACCCAAAAACTAGTTTTGTTATTGCTAAACGACGTGCTCTTTGAGTTCGGAAATTTTATACTGGGCGGCACCAGATTGAGGGTCATTGAGCATTTTAAACACTCTTTCCTCTGTCACTTCTTCTCCCCGATCTATGACTTTCAGCAGTTCTACGCCAAAAGTAAACGGAATAGGAATTTTCTCAGATATAACTACCAGACGATTAATTTGATCAGCAGCTAGTCTTGATTTTTCCGGGTCGGGGCAAATCCGTGCGTACATATCTTGAATTTGCTTTGGGTTCAAAGGCTTAGTACTCATCTCGACGGATGGTATTGTTTGGCCAATATGGTTTGCAACACGCTCGACTGCTGCTATTTTGGCCTTGTTGCTTCTAAATCCTCCCTGAGAGATCACACACTTGTACCCGCTATCGAGTAAAACTTTTAAATAATCATCGTGTTGCTCTGGGCTCAAACTCATCAAAAATCACGATCTGGCTTGTTCCGGGATAATTTTCAAGGGCATCCTCCATTATCAACTCTTTGTCATACCCTGCATCCTTCGGAAACATTGAGCCCTCGACAAAGGTAGCCCCAGTCTTGCCGCGGAGTGCTGATGGTTGGTTTTTAAGATTATGTTCGCCAATCAAAACTGCTTCTGTCTTGCCTGCCCTGGAAGGAGCGATAAGTGCCACAACCATGTTTTCCCTGAGGAGCTCGATGATTCTGTCTATCTCTTCTCGGCGGTAATCCTCAAGTCCCATGGCCTCTCCATCTTTTGGTTCCATGGGCTGGAACGACTGAGTACCGTCTTCTCGAAAAACTCTTATCAGTGAACCATATGGATACGCAGTATCATCTAAGTGGCTGATTTCTGCAGGGGAGATTTCACCGAAATGAACGTCTGGTCGAGCATGAAGGCATTCTGGTCCAACTGCAATTTCTTGGTCGACTGGTGATTTTTGTAAATTCATTCTTGCTCCTCATTTCTTGCTATTATGATGCCAATTTCTCCGATTATCTCACCAGCCAGGAAATTGGTCAAAGGTGTTCACTGATTATGTAATTTTCACTATGAATAATAATTAATTTCGGCAATAGTTTATTAATGACTATTAAGCAAAGGAGTATCACATGGAAAGCTCGATGAAAGAAATGATGGAAGAGATGAAACAAAAAAGTGGTGAGGAGTTTGATCAAGCCTTTTTGGAGGCGATGATTATTCACCACCAGCAAGCAGTTGATATGGCAGAAATGGCGGCTGGACAAGCCCGTGATCCTAGAGTGAAAGAATTTGCTGAGGATATTATCGAGGATCAGCGTGAAGAAATCGAAGAAATGAAAGAAGTTAGAGACGAGGCCAATGTATAGCAATTTTGCTTCTTCATTATCTTGATGAAGATTTTTAAAATTCCGGACATTTATTATAACCTCATACATGGTTATTTTTCTTGAGGTGAGTAGTATTCGAGGTTCTAATAAACTAAAGGGATAGGAGGTTTTTGTGAACATAACAGGCAAAATTATTGCCGCGGTGGCAATAACCGCAATCATAGTCGGCTTAGTTACCTTTTTTCTAACACGGGCTGCTTATTCCGACGACCAAGAACAGCAGTTGCGAAATGAGAAAATGCAGCTTGAAAATAGGGTCAATGAGATGGCAAGAGAGATCGAACAGCTTGACCGTCAAGCCCAAATTAATCTTCCCGAAGGAATAGATGGCTGGCAAACATACAGTAACCAACAATTCGGCTTCAGTATCCGATATCCTGAAAACTGGACTGTTACAACAGAGACCAACGAAGGTTTGGCCGTAATCGCCAATTTTGATTATCCGTCAAATCAGGGACGAGAACTTCGATCAGGTGAAACAAAGAGAGTTATAAGGGTGATTGAGAATGTAAGCAATAGATCTCTTTCCGATCTTCAACGAGAGGTAGTACCATCTGGTCAGATCGTTGATATCAACTCTCTGAAAACCGTTGATGCTTCTGCGATAAAAGTTACATTGAGAGGAAATCAAGGTGAGTTCGAAAGATTCATTATCCCCGGTCGTAATAATGCATATATAATTACTGTTCTTGGGAGCGATGAAAATTCAGATAAGATGATCGAAACTTTTGATTTTAGCCAAAAATAGTGGAACAATCGGTGTCCAACGTATTCTAAACTTCCTATGTGACTCATGAACAATCCAACTGCGCTAATGTAATGCTGATGAGTTCGTCAGCTTCAACAATATCCTCTTTTGTTACCAACCTCCCAGAGTCACCCTGAAAGGACGGGTCAGTGACCTTTCTGTCGAATGTCTCTATTTTCAATTTTGTGTCCGCATTGACAAATTCTTTGACAACAAACAAGAAAATGTTGACAGCATTAAACCAATTCTTTCTAACCTTGAAATCGCCAGTAAAGACAATTTCATGTGGGATTTCTGAATCATAGTTATCCCGTAATTCTAGGAGCTCTTGTGCTGCTCTTGCTACACGATCAGGTAATTCAGTAGTAAAACTTGGTCTAGGTTCCATTCAATTCTTCCTAATAGATTTATGGATTTTTATTCTTTATGATAAGCAAGTTGATCAAGTTTGAGATCGAAATACCAGCTCTTGATTGGTTATTATGATTGGTTATTATTTGCAATTTTAAACTTGGGCAATTGTCACCACATAATTCTTGCCGTAGGCTTTGGCACATTTGGGGCAGGTGGTGTACCACATGTACCACTTCTTGATCTCTTTACCCTCGCCTTTGGCATAGTTCTCGAAATCTTTTCCCCACTTGCCGGTCTCCTTGAAGTCACCCTCGTAAACTTTGCTCAAATATTTTCCGGAGAGGGTGACGTTTTCTGCGCCGGGAATTTCCTTGTCGACGGCAAGATAAATATCCATGTTCCACTTGGAGGTATGGTCAGAGAGGCAAAGATTATCGACGCATTTTGCGCCGGAATCGTCCACCATCTTCATTAGTTTGCTAATAACCCCGCCAAAGTTCAGCGGCATATACATAAAGGTTTTAACACTTCCTTTAATAAACTTTTTATCCTCCCACTCAAATTCTTTTTCGTCCCATGGTTTGGGATCAAATCGTGGGCAACAACCAGTTTCTTTCTCGGTCATTGGAACCTCCAATTGGTGATAAATTAATTTTTATACCAATAACTGAAATTTACCTTTCTATCTCCTGCTTTCTGAAGAAATAGATCGATAGCAGTAAGAACCCAACAATAGCGATGATGGACACTGTTACGGAGGGGAGAAAGTCTTGAATCTGGCCGTTGGCCATCAGATCTTTGTATTTGCCAAAGACATAGCTTGGCGAGTATTTATCGATTCTATGAATCGAGGCAAAAAGGATTGCCAGCACAGCCTCGGTGAAAAATACCAGAGCCAATGCGATAATCTGGCTTTTGGCGATGGTACTGAAGAAAAGGGTGAGGGCGACAACAAAGGCAAGGAAAACAAGGGAAAAGATCGAGAGCCAGAGGAAATTGACCAGACTGAATGAGCCAAGAATTGAGATGGTGTAGAGGTAAAAGACAATCGTTGCAATGATAAATACCAATTTTACAGTCAGTATGCTTGCTAAAAATTTGGCCACGATAAAGCTGGCTCTTGAGACTGGCTTGGTCAGGACTAGCTCAAGCGTCCTTTTGTTTTTCTCCTCGGAAATCGATCCGGCAAAAATAATAATCAGTACAAACATGCCGATCTGGCTTAAATTCTTGACCAGCTGGTCAATGGCATCTCTCCATGTCGGATCAGGGATGTTAATGGTAAGTCCAGGAGTAGCGGGAACTGACTTTAATATTACCGGCAAAAGTTTGGCCAGTACAGGCGAAGATATTGCTATAAAAAGGAATAAGATAGCCAATATGAGCAGCTTTTTTCCGCGATAAATTTCCAGCAATTCCTTATTTATCATTGCAACTATGCTGTTCATTTTTCCTCCGTGAGAGCTATAAAGAGATCTTCGACTTCCGGCAAGGATAGTCCGTATTTGAGTACGCCAATTTGAGTATTGGCAAAGAATTTCAAAGGTTTATTCTGTGCTACGGAAGCTTCGTCCTTCAGCCAGATTTTCAAGTGATTGCCCTCTTTTTCTACTTTTCCAGCCCATGACTCCTTTTTCAATTCAAAAATAATACTGGCCGGGTCATTGCTGAATTCTACCTCTAGAATTTGAGTTGAGTATTTTCCTTTGAGCTCAGATAAGGGTGAGAAAGTGATTAGTTTGCCTTTGTTAATTATGGCCACGTCATCACAAATCCGGTCAACATCAGAGAGAATATGGGTAGAGAGAAGGATGGTCATGTCTTTCTTTAGGCTCTCAATTACCGACAAGACCTGGCGGCGGCCAATCGGATCGAGTGCGGAGACAGGCTCATCCATTATCAATACTTTTGGCTGGTTGATCAGTGCCTGAGCAATGCCAAGACGCTGTTTCATGCCATTGGAGTATGTGTTTATCCTTTTCTTGCGTGCATCTCGAAGATCAGTCAGTGCCAGAAGTTCATTAATACGTTTCTTTCGCTTACTTACTTCGAAGCCAAAAGTTTGTCCGATAAAATCAATATATTCTTCACCTGTCATCCAGCCATAAAAAGCCGGCTGTTCCGGAAGATACCCAAAAAGAGAGTTTGCGCTAGCATCGCCAAAAACAATTTTCTGACCGGCTATCGTGATTTCACCGCTTGTTGGTTTGGAGAGCCCAACCATCATCCTGATGGTAGTCGTCTTCCCGGCCCCGTTGGGACCAAGAAATCCGACCACCCTGTTCTCCCCTATTTCAAGCGACAAGTCCTTGACCGCAGTGAAATCGCCGAATTTTTTATTAACCTTTGATAGGGTGATTCCTGCCATCTTAGTCCTCTGTCCTTCCAAAAAGTAGGTAAACAATCGCTCCGATAATTTCACCAAGGATAATAATAATGACCCAAATGGCCGGTGAGAGGTTCTTTGTTTTCTTGCGCTTAATAACGTCGATAGTAGCGTAAATCTGCAATCCCAGCTGTATTGCGATCAGTGGCCAGGCAATTTTTAGAATACTGATGATTTGTTCACTGTCCATTTTTCCCACCATGAATTAAACTGTTCTGTTTGATCTTGTGCCTATTTGCTCAACTGTTTGTATAGATAAACATCTGCCAGCCATACTACTGGAATTGCTACGAAAATTCCAACACCAAGTACAAGGACACCAAGAATTAGTACTCCTAATACGGCGAGCATAAACCAGAACAACGATAACTTTACACCCTTAGTGATTTTAGCGCTCTCATTCATTGCCTCAAAGATGCCAAGATCTTTATCGATAATAAAATTTAGGGCAAATTGATACCGAAGGGCAAGATAAATTCCAGGGATTACAAAAAGAATAAAACCGATACCGATGACTAGCCCTAGGAGCAAAGTAAGTCCCAAAACCCTCCAAAAATATCTGAGCTGTTTAAACAATTCACCAAATGGTAGTTTTTTGCCGTCGTAATAAGACAGGAGGATTTTCATGTATCCAGCGGTCATCCAGGCAGAGAGAAGTAGTCCGATAATATTTCTAATGCCAGAATCGATATCTCGGCTGTTTCCGATCCCACTAATTACCACTACCACAAAGGCAAGTCCCACAAAGTACCAAAACTCTTTTTTAACATTTTCCCAGCCATAGCCTATGGCTTTGCCAACCTCAACCTTACCTTCTGCCATCTTATTCTCCTTAGTAATTATCATAACTGTTCATTAGATATTGTTTCACATAGCAACAAATTGGTAAATCCCCTTCCTCCCCAAATGTTGTTAGTATAGCGTTGATCAAATATAATGATATTAATAATCGTTTGCTGGAGGGTGGTCTCAATGAAGGAAAAACAAAAACACACACTGCCCCTGTGGGCAAAGATTGTTTTGAGTGTCTTCGCTGTATTTATTTGCCTGTTAGCGACTCTGGCTGTGATTATGCGCCTTTCGCCGATCAAGATTGGCGTCATTTTGAACTTGAGCGGACCGGAAAGTCTGCCCTACCGGGAAGTACTGGAGTGGGCCAAGGAAAATACCGGCCGAAATATCGAGCTGGTCTATATCGACTCCAACGGTCCTGGCGATATCGTCGAGAAGGCCAAACCGTTGCTTGAGGATCACAGTATCCGCGCAGTGATCGGCCCCCAAAACTCCGATGAAGCCTTTGCCCTCGCTCCTTTATTTATCGAAAAGAAGAAGCTCTTGATTAGTCCAACTGCCACCTCGGCCGACCTCTACCGTGCCTTTGCTGGTGAGGGCTATTTCTGGCGGACGGTCGAGTCCGATGTCGCCCAAGCCAGAACGATTATCGACATTCTGGCCGAAAAAGGGACAAAGAAAGTTGCTCTTGTCTATGCCGACACTTCTTATGGCAAAACTTTTTATGATTGGGTAGGTTTTTACGCCACCGAGAAC
>DAOOSE010000053.1:0-7127 GCA_035389625.1 bacterium | reverse complement strand
TGTCACGGTTCAGTTGAAAATGGAATTATAAGGTCGTACATTAAGGTGGAAAACCTTAAAGGAGACCTTAGCATGAAGCGCACCCGATTTAGTCCGGAAGAAAAGGTAGCCATTCTCAGAGAGCATTTGGAAAAGAACGTTACCGTACCAGATCTTTGTGAAAAGTACCGAATCCACCCTAACCAGTTTTACAAATGGAAAAAAGAGCTCTTTGAAAAAGCCGCCGCGTTATTTGTTGGCAAGACGACAACTCGCAAGGAAGAAGAAAAAGCCAGCAAGCTTGAGCGCGCTCTGAAAGATCGTAACGAAATCATCGCCGAGCTTTTGCAGGAGAACATCAAGCTAAAAAAATCGGTTGGGGAGATTTGACTGGCCGCTGGATCTCCCTGGATCGTCGCAATGAAGTTGTCGAATACATCCGGTATTGGCAAAATCGAACCGGCCACAAAATTAAAGAGATGCTGGACTGGCTTTCTTTAAGCTCAAGTAAATACTATGATTGGCTCCATCGTCAAGAGCAAGCTAACCGGCATAATGCCGTTCTTCCCAAGACCAACTGGTTACTGGCCTGGGAGGTTGCCGCGATTATCGCGTATCGTTCCCACCATCTGGAGGAAGGGTATCGGCGTCTGTGCTATATGATGTTGGATGAGAACGTTGTAGCCGTCAGCCCCTCATCGGTATATCGGATTCTTCAAAAAGCTGGTCTTTTGGCCACGCCGTGGCGGCACCAGCAGAGTAAGGGCAGTGGCTTTAAGCAGCCCCTGAAGCCTCATCAGCACTGGCACCTGGATGTCTCCTATATCAATTTCAAAGGCACCTTTATCTACCTGGTGGCCCTTTTGGACGGCTACTCAAGGTATATTGTTCATTATGAGTTACGCTATTCGGTTGAAGCCCTGGATATTGAAATCTTGCTGGAAAGGGCCCGGCTCAAATACCCCGGAGTAACGCCCATTCTGATTACCGATAATGGGCCGGTCTTTATCGCCAAAGAGTTCAAGGGCTATCTTCAGGAAGTGGGCATCACCCATCGTCGGACACGTTTTTTCTACCCACAATCCAACGGTAAGGTAGAAAGACTCTTTGAGACAGTAAAAAATGAAGCGGTCCGAAGACAGAGCTATATAAACATTGAAGATCTTGAAAAACAAATAGCTGAGTATGTCTTCTACTATAACCAATGTCGGCTCCATTCCAGCGTGGGCTACATAACACCCGAAGATATGCTGGAAGGGCGCCAGCCCATCATTTTTGCAGAACGAAAAGCCAAGCTGCAGGCGGCGCGTGAAAACCGCTTGAGGCAAAGAAAACAGGAAGAACCGTTGATGATACCTTCCCTTGGCCATCTCCGATACGCGTAGCGAGGACTAAAATCAAGGCCGAGTCCCGCGATCTTGGCGGGACGAGACGAAGTTTGCCTTGATTTTATCCGCAGCGCAGCGTACATTGCTCAGCCAAGGGGTAAGTTACCACAAAAATCTCCACCTTATATCAACACCTCAAAATTCCATTTCACGGTGAACCAAGACACAACTTAATCCACGCCAACGAAAGATTTATCGCGCAGTATGGCTGCTTTTTCGTGATCTTCTTCGCGCAAATTGGATATTTCGTTGGAGAGCTGGTTTAGAAGTTGCCCCACCAATTTTATCTAAAACCGCCCATACAGTTGAAGAAGTACAAAACATCAAAAAATCCGTTCGCCAAATAATGCAAGCAGCGCGATTGGAGCGAATTGCTGATGTGCGTGAATTTGTTCTTAAAACAGAAAATCCGCCCACCAAATCAGCACCGGCACGAGTGCCAATTGAAAAGCTTGTAGCAAATGGTAAAGAGCTTGCAGAGACACTTCAAAAGATAAAAACAAACTTAAATGGAAGTGATCAATTAAAGACTTTAAAGCACTCCATACAGCCATACTTACAGCTTGTCACCGAGGGAGCAAGGTGCTCTGAAACTGGGCATCTACTAAGTGACATTTGGCGATACTTTAGATTAACATGGATGACTCCTGCTGAAAGTACACCTGGACGCACAATGTTGTACCTGATCCGTGATGCCGCCCGGCCTTTTCACCCAATAATGGCAATTTCATCACTTGAAAATGCTCCATTTCGTATTACCCCGAGAGATCGATTCTTGGGCTGGACTCCCGAGGCCTTTGCTGATGAACTTGAAGGTAAAAGTAACGAGAATGCATTACGCGCTTTTACCAGACTCTTGGGTTTTATTCAACTCGCCCTAGATGATATCAATCTTAGCGGGTTGTGCACAAAAGAGGAATGTGAAAACCCCACTATTTCTTTACTGCACAAACTTAGTGGTATTGCGGCCAAATCTTCTGATGAAAGGTATGCTTCGTTGCGTGCCTGGCGATCACAAACAGATGATACTGATGAAAAAATTGAACGTAGCGAACTTGGAAATATTAGCCTTGATACAGAAAAAGCTTTATACAAGGAGAAGAGAGCAGACCGACTTTACAAACTTCTTAGCGCAAAGCTTTCAATTGGAGAGTTATTAAAAAACGATAATTTTAATACGCTCTGGAACGATTTCTTGAGCTCAGACCATGGTAAAGGCGCTGTGCGTACAGCTCTGCTGGTTATTAAGAATAGGCACATAGGAACTAGCTTGCTAGAGATGAATGTATGCGGCGCAATTCCTCCATACAACGAGCTGCTAGCTGGCAAACTGGCAGCCATACTAATGATATCCCCAAAAGTTGTGGCCGATTATAAGGAACGATATGGCCATCGCCCAAGTGATATCGCTTCGAGAATGAAAGGTGAGAAAGTTATTCGCCCGGCCAATTTAATTTTTGTCAGTACTAGCTCATTGTACCAAATAGGAACGAGTCAATACAATCGGTTAAAATTACCAGCGGGCCTTTTAAGTCCTACTGCCCCCGAGATAAGTTGGTCTGTTCTCGGCGAGACAAGCGGGTACGGCACTTTACATATCAGTAAGGCAACTCTAAACGCACTGGAACAAGCAGCAAGCGAAGATGGAATTACCTACGTAAATCATATTTTTGGTGAGGGGCCTAGTCCAAAACTAAGAGCTATCCGCGATGCTTTGCAGGTTGTTCTGGAACCTGGGTATAATGATGAATTAACCAAGCATGCAATGAATAGGATAATTTTTGGCGTATGGTTGGCCTCAAATGGCCCTGCAATTTTTAAGGGGTCTGAAGAAGAGCCAACTTTCTACTTTAACACAGACGATTCCGCAGAAGAAACGACAGCAAAATTGATTGATTATTGGATTGAGAGATGGTTGCTGTCTCGACTCAATCACTCTGAGATATTTGTCAAGATGGCGAATTTTAGTTTCGAGAATATTCGAATCAGCAAGCTTTTACCGCTGCTTCCGCCAGCTCAGATGCAAAATAGTCATCAGGAGAAATCGGAAATGAATAATGATTCTGAATTTAATGGGAATTCGTATCGTGAATTCATCCTTAATCTTTATAGGGGAGCCAGTTCATTTGCCGATGATACTTCTGGAGATCAACTACGGGAAATCCATATTGAAACAAAGCTAGATCAATCCATTATACAGGCAGTACATAATGGTAAAAGTGTTATTCTGACTGGCAATCCTGGCGACGGCAAGACACACTTGCTTCGCGTGTTAGAACCACATCTAAAAAAATCCCCAACTGCTCCTATTGTTGAGTTGGACGCGAGTGCGATTACAAGCCGGGAGTTAAAAAATAAATGGACGAAGGCAACAAAAGAAAACAAACCATTTTGTGCAGCAATTAATGTAGCAGTCTTAAAAAGCTTAGCTGACGAATATCCGGACTTTATTCCAGTCAAAGACGCATGGCATCAAGTGGAAAATACTATTACGTATGAAGAGTCCGAAGAACATGAAAGCAATGTTTTAGCCTTTGATTTAAGTCAAAGAAATATATTGTCTGAAGATATTGTCAATGCAGTAATTAATAAGCTAACAGATTTAGAATTGTTAAAATGCTGCGCTCAATGCCAGTCAGAAGGTTGCGATGTCTCTAAGAATCAACGTCTACTGCGATCAGAACGTTTTCAGAAGCGATTACAAAGGCTATTAGATCGCACAAGTTTGCGAGGGTATCATGCAACTTTACGTGAATTACTGGGATTGATATCATATTTATTATTTGCTGGTAGATCGTGTAAAAAACTTGTTTCGGAAAGTGGTAATCGTGAATTTTCTTTGCCTCAACTTCCTTATTCTGGCAAAGGCTTATTGTTCAATGCTATAAGAGAGACTTTTGATCCTGCTCTCGTATCCCACCCAATTTGGGACGAAAAATTAGTTAATGCAGAAACAGATCCGAAAGATTGGCTTCCGGAATGGTTTTCGGAAGCTAACGCTCTGGATCCTGGCAGAATTGAAAGATTTGACCAACGCAAACGAGCATTTTATTTTTTCCACGTTTCCGGTGAGGAACTTATTAACCTAAACGGCGATGTCGAAAGTGATTTTGCAAATTTTTTGGATAATGTCGTTTCGTCGCAAAGAGATTCTATTCGTACGCTTATCCGAAAAATGAACCGTTTTTTTGGTGATGAAACTGGATCTGATGATCTCAAAGTATGGCAAAGCCATCGCTATAACCAATCTTCAAAAGCCATCCTCTATTCTGCATTTAGTAAAAAGCGTCAAGAATTTGAAATCGTGTCCCCTGATTTGATAGGTACACTCCAAACGGCCTTCAATTTGCCAAAAGATCACATCTTACTGCGTTTGAAATCGAATAAACGTGCTACTTTGCGCATCGACTTCGGATTGTTTGAAATGCTCTCTCAGGCAGAAAATGGAATTCCTTTACTCTTCTTGGAGAATGAACTAACTCGGCGGGTATGGCAATTTATGGAGCAATTATCAGAGCCAATAGATATTGAACGAAACGATGAAGTAGCGGTAAGACTTCTTGATCCAGTGAGTAATGAAATACTAACCGTTTCTATTGACACAGAGAGAAAACAGTATATCTCGATTGTGAGGAAAGAATAACTATGCAGCTAATCGCCATCGAAGAATTTCGTAAAAAGGTCGAGCGTCAGTATATTGGATTTAGCCCTGCAACAACAGGAGTCAAACCTGTTCATATTGCTAATGGACTTTTTCGTTGCATTATGGAATATACATCTGATACTACTGCGCTATTCCGCTTTGTCATTAGCCAAAGCGCCAAAGGCGAGATTCCATCGGGTCATAGTTTAACAGCAGTATATGATACTTTGAGTGGGGAGAATCGTCTCGACAGCAAAGAAGTTGAGATCGAAGAACTAGGGCGACTCCGTCAACTTCTTAAAAAGGTTGTCGCTGCAGACTCAGCTGTTTTTGCTGAAAAAGGCATGGAGTCATATACTGCAGGAAGCATCAGTTTTCTTTCAAATGATCGTATTGCACAAGATGGTGGAGAATTCGTAGCAGCTTGGCTCAAAAGGACAAACTCGTCTTTGCATTCTTGCATTAAGAAATCTCTGGAAGACTCTTCAGATATAATATCTGTGCTAGCAATGCCACTTAGAAGTGAAAATACGAAACCTTATATTCCAAGTGATCAATTTGTTGAGGGTATTGGATTTGCTAGCCAACCTCTGTCTAATCCTGATATTGTTGATCTCTATAGAGGCTTAGAAAAAGCAGCAAATACACTAAGCCATCACTTGGAAAATCATAGTAGCAAACTATTTAGGTTAAGAATAGCGGTTCTTTTTGCATCGTTTTTCCTGATAAGATATATGTCATCATTAGCTGCATGTTATATTGCAGAGGAGAAAGAGACAATCCCTCCTTTCTTACTCGATTTTTCAAAAGACAGTATAGAACCTGTAGCAAAGTCATCGTTGATGACTTATTCGAGATCTTGCCAGGCGATAGCACGATTTTACGCATGGGCATTTGGCGAAAAACTTAAAGAACTTTATACACTAGATGAGCTTAAGACTATTTCTCCTCCGACATACAAGAATCATCAAACAAGCATTGAGATGAAAGAAGTGTGGGATGTTGCTGTACAAGCATCCAGCCAGTCCAAACAGCCATACAGTGAATTTGGGCGAGCGGTATATGACATGATGGCAATGGAGGCGGAAGCCAATCCTATAAGCTACATGCGACGATTGGGATTACTATCAGGATATCTGTACCCCCCTAATCAATCCGCTCAAAGGTATGTTCTCAAGGAAGATGCTCTCGAGATGCTGGTGCGAGGAGCAATAGATCCTGGAGAGTCAGTTAATATGTCGACGTTACAAGACAGATTTTGGCAAAGGTACCGAATCATAATCGGGGGTCGGGATGAGGATGATTCCTCATTGCAGAAATTAGGAATCTACCAAGTTGACAACAAAGCACTTAGGGAGAATCGAGACAACTTTGCCAATGCTTTGAGCAAACTTAATTTTGCCCGTCTATTAGCAGATGGAGTACTTCAGGTCAAGACGGAGGTAGCAAATGTTTCAAGAACGTAATACTCTAATTGCTGAGTTATTAACAGGTACACTGGAAAATTGTAGAATAGGTGTAATTGCACAAGCATTTCCTGAAATTAATATAGCAACTGTAGTAAATACTATTCGTAAAAAGTTAGATAGAAACCTCTACGTTTCGGTAGTTGGTTATGAAATTGAGAATCAGCAGTTAAACGGTATAACAATTGAGACGACAATTGAGAAATCAATTGAATGGCGCAATAAACGACAGTATTCTAGATCAATTTTGGTGTTTGTTCGAGGCGATGTATCAAAATTGCACTCTCTAAGAGAATTTGATACGGTTACTTCTCGAGACCTATCTCTTTTCTTGCTTAAAAAAGCAGAATATTTATCAGACAACGATCCTCAAAAAGCATTCTGGAAGGCAATGCAAAACGAAGCAGCGACATTTCCATTAGCAATGGTAGAGAAATTTGTCGATGCCGTTCACCGCCAACGTAAGGATATGGATGCTATTCCGAATAATTTATGGCATCTAGGATTATTGCGCGATGAACAAATTTTATCTAGAATTCAAAAGCCATCAGAGCGCTTACGGCGAAACTTAGCAATTATTGAAGAAATGGGACAGCTTTCTCAAAATAGCCGACGAAGAATGGGGGCAGTTTTATCTCGTGCAAGGGGCAA
>DAOOSE010000052.1:0-7181 GCA_035389625.1 bacterium | reverse complement strand
AATTCGAGCAGAGGGCTGTTACTCGCGGAGGTTTTCAGGAGGTGGAAGATGTGATTTTGCCGGCGGATGCTGATGACCGCACTATCAAGTTGGCCTTGGACAAATATAAAAAGGCTAGCGAAGGGGGTCAGAAAGATGACGCCGCTCTAACAAAAATCGAGAAAGATCACAGGGCTGCCAGAATAGAGGTGCTTGATCGCGAGATCGCAGAGCTTCAACAGGAAGAGGAAGAATCCAAGAAAGCACGAGAACTGTTAAATAGATATGGATTTGTGCAAATAGTAACCAATATATCGGAGTATGGTAGCGAGTCACAGCAAACTGTAACCGGCGAAAAAGAGCAAATTGAATACCTAGAGAGGACAGTTACAGGGTTGAATAATGAGATTGAACATCAGCGTGAACTTCTGAGCGAGGCAAGGGGCTGGACAAAAAGAGGGCTTAGACGAGAGTTAGAAACAGAAATTGGTAAATTAGATTACCGTGTTGGTGTGTTAAGCCAAAGCCTAAAAGTTGCTCGTATGGTAGCAGGTGCTAAAGAGTATATAAAAAAACATGGCAATGAGCATGATATCAGTTCAAAGCTTTGGCCATTACTTCAGGAGAAAGATAGACTAGAAAAAGCCTACTAGTACTTCGAATAAGAATTATTACTGTGAAAGTTGTGATGAATTTTTACTCCTTATCGATAGCTGAAATTTCGAAACATTTTGAAGTGGAGACAGGCGCTGGCTTGTCTCCAGATTTGGCCAGAAATCGACTAAAGAGATTTGGTCCAAATTCGCTTGAGAGGACAAGTAAAACGACTGCCTTTACAATTTTGATGCGGCAGTTTAGTAATTTCTTTGTTGTCCTGCTTATCATTGCCGGCGCTGTCTCTTACTTCATTGATGGTCCGCTCCAGGCTCTGGTCCTGCTCGGTATTGTCGTTATCAATGTCATACTCGGCTTTGTCCAGGAGTTCAAGGCTGAGCGGTCTCTACTGGCTCTCAGAGAGGCTTTTCGTGCAAAGTCGAAGGTCATTCGAGGAGGCAAGCTCCAGGTAGTTGATAATATGTTGCTTGTGCCTGGGGATGTGGTTGTGTTTGAGGCTGGCGATAAGATTCCGGCGGATTTGAGACTGATAGAAGAGGAATCTCTGAGGATAGATGAGGCATCACTCACCGGCGAGTCCGTACCTGTAAGTAAAAATTGTGCTGACTTACCCGAGAAAACTCCCCTTGCCGACCGGAAAAACATGCTTTATGCCTCGACTGTCGTGGTAGCGGGACATGGCAAAGGTATTGTGGTAGGCACGGGCAGCGCCACTGAATTTGGCAAAATTGCTGAACTTATTGGCGAGTCGGAGGAAAAGACGCCACTTGAGCGCCAAGTGGAATATCTTGGTAAAATGATGACCCTAATCGCTCTCGTCCTGGCAATTGGAGTTTTTGTGCTTGGATATTTTCGTGGCTTGGGTTCCTGGCAGCTTTTGACCTTTACAATCGCACTTCTCGTTGCTGTAGTGCCGGAGAGTTTGCCGACTGCAATTACTCTCTCCCTTGCAATCGGAGTGTCTAGAATGTCGGCCAAGAAAGCGATCGTGCGGCGACTAGCCGTAATAGAAACTCTGGGCACCACAGATATCATTGCTACGGACAAGACTGGTACACTGACCAACAACGAGCTTAGCATTGATACCATCGCTCTTTATAAAGAAGAGAAGTGGAAAGTTGTTGATTTCACACAGAAAAATGAGATCGACCTGATGGTTGATAAGCTTTTGGCTCACGCGTTGGCTTGCTCGAACGTCGATATGTCGAATGAATTTACTGGTGATCCTCTTGAGGTTGCAATTGCCAAAAGGGTGGAGACACTTGATAAATTTGCGCTCTTTGAGACCAAAAAGTATTCCCGAGTGATGGAAGTTCCTTTTGATTCAGACAAGAAATATATGGCAGTATTGGTACAGTCAGATAGCAAACTATCTTTGATTGCCAAAGGAATGCCAGAGAAAATCATCGATTTTTGCTCACTTCGACCGGAGGAAAAACGGTTGATTTTATCCGAAGTAAGCAGCTTTAGCAAAAAAGGTTACAAAGTGATCGCCGTTGCAGACAAGCATCTTGGTACGGTCAAAAGCACGGTTCTCTCCGAAATGGTATTTAGAGGTTTGCTTTGCTTTATCGATGAGCCGGCATCTGGGGTAAAAGAGGCGATTGCCCAGGCGATCAAGGCCGGAATTCGCCCCATTATCATGACGGGAGATCATCCAGAAACCGCTCGTTTCGTTGCTGAGAGACTTGGCTTGAGAATAGCCGACGATGAGATAATTGCTGAGCGTAAGTTTGACGAGATGAGCCTGTTGGAGCTCAAGAAGGCCCTTGCAAAGGTAAAGATTTTTGCTCGTATCACTCCACAAGACAAGACTGTCATCGTAAAAACTCTTCAGAAAATGGGTTACTCAGTGGCGGTGACTGGGGATGGGGTAAATGATGCGCCGGCATTGAAAGAGGCTCAGGTCGGAATTGCGATGGGAATCAAAGGGACAGATGTCGCCAAGGAGTCTGCTGATATAATTCTCTCTGATGACCGCTATGGAACTATAGTGAATGCGATTGCTTTTGGTCGAACGATTTTTGATAATATTAAGAATGCAATTGTATTTTTGCTTGCCGGTAACTTCGCTGAGATTGGGCTTGTCGGGCTAGCTTTTTTGTTTGCTCTCCCAGTCCCACTTACCACCTTGCAAATCCTTTGGATTAATTTGATTACCGATTCCTTTCCCGCCTTGGCGCTTAGTTTTGAGAAGCCATCAAAGGGCGTGCTTTTGGAAAAGCCAAGATCAAGCAAGCTAAATGCTATGCGTGGATCGGTGAGATATGCCCTGATACTGGCAATTATTTCACTAATTTTATCTTTTTCACTCTACTTATGGGCTCTTAATGGCTCTGTTGGCGCTGGAAGGTCCCTTGTCTTTGCATATCTTGTTGCGCTGCAGCTAATCTATGCATCTTCTGTAAGATCAAAGTACCGGATCTGGCAGAGTCCGAAGCGTTTCTTTGAAAATACTTATCTTGTGGGAGCAATGGTATTGGCCATCGCTGGAACAATTCTTGTGTTTGCTGAGCCTTTTGCCGGTGTTTTTGGTCTCTCCAGGCTTGGCTTTTTGGATTACGTAATCTTGGGGATCTCAATTGCGGTGACTCTTGCCCTGGCTGAGATTGTCAGATTTCTAATAGATAGAAGACAAAGTAAGTTGCAGTTATCAAACACAAGGGCATCATGACAGGCAAAACTCATCAGGCGCTTGGGTTGGCTTTGGGCTTGGGCTATATTGTCTCTGTTTCAAGTGGCTATCAGCCGGCAACGCTTGGCGCCGCATTGATCGGGGCTCATTTTGGGGCGCTTTTGCCTGATATTGATCAGCCAGCTTCTTCTTTTTGGCGGTCCCTTCCCTTTGGCCGAGTTGCCGGAGAGCTGTCAGATCCATTTCTAAAGCACCGCAATATCACACACTCGCTGGTTGGAGCAGTAATTATTAGCTTATTGATACGTTATTTGCTGTCCCTGTTTCCCAAATATTGGGGAATTAACACTGATATAGTCCTAGCTTCATCAATGCTTGCTTATGGAAGCCACCTTCTGTCAGATGCCTTCACAGTAGAAGGCATACCCTTTCTTTTCCCTTGGAAAAAAATGATGGGTATCCCACCTAAGCCGTTCGAGGGCTTCCGTATCCAGACCGGAAAGTGGTTTGAGAATCTAGTGATTTTTCCAGCAATCAATATCTTAATTATTTTACTAATTCATCTAAATTGGGACACAATAAAAGGTTTAATGTTTAAATGAATAGTTACCCTACAGTTCAGCGATCGTTGAAATGCCGTATAATAGAATTATTATGGCTAACAAGAAAAAGAAGCAAAAGAAAGACTTGTGGAAGAAAGCTCCGGTTAAATTGGGTTTGGCCACTAAAGAGAGTATCACTGATATTGTTTTGGAAACTATATTGCATTTAGCGTATTCCACATCAGCAATATTCGCAAGGCGTAGCGCGGTCTATAAGAACGTTTTTTCCCTCCGAGAGCAGCTTAATACGGAGTCGAAAATTTGCAAAGCAATCAATTCCCTAAAGCAAAGAGGCCTAATTGAGATCCGCCACGGTTCACATGGGGAATCATTCGCTTTTACAAAAAAAGCAACCATAAAAATGCTTGCTAAAATCTCGGAGCGTATCTCGGCTGGTGAGAGGTTCCATCTCTTGTCGTTCGATATTCCGGAAAAATTTCGTTATCAACGTGACCAGTTTCGCAATTGTATTAAGCGCTTAGGCTTCAAGCAAATACAAAAAAGCCTTTGGGTAATCAATCGTGATGTACCCGAATTTGTCCAGTTGCTTTTGGATGAGTACAAATTGAATGAATATGTTGTATCAGTCTTTGCTGCCAATACTGATATTGATGATCACATTAAGGGACTCTTTATTCAAGAAAAACAGGTATAATTTTCCCTATATTTCAGCGATCGCTTAAATATAGGGGAAGAATATCAAAATTGAATTTGTTAACTATATTTTCTTAGCGATAATGGCTGTCATATGGTGAGTATGAGGAGCATTGTGGGCTTCTGCCTTTGAGTACACTGAGTATTCAATAATTTCCCAATCAAAGTATAACTGTTTTAACTCATTTTCCTTAAAAAAGTAGAGATGAGGATGCGAGAAGAATCCCGGATCTTTTGTTGTAAACACAGTGATGAGATTTATGCCGTCAATTTTTGTCCACATTTTCATTCTTTGAATTGCTGCCAAGGCGTTCTTTTCTTTTAATAGATGCAGGGTTGCAGTGGTAATAATGACTTCGTACTGTCCTTCCGGTTTAAATTTTGTGATATCTCCGACTATTCCTTTTAAGTCAACTTTCTTCTCTTTGGCAAGTTTCAATGTTTTAGCAATTGCATCTTGTGAAATATCAACACTTGTAACATTAAAACCTTTTTCTGCCAAAAAAACAGAATTTTTCCCTTCGCCTGCACCCAGATCTAATACACGACCGGAAGCTAAAAGATTTGGGATTGAAACAACAAAACGGTTCGGTATCTGGCTCCAAAGGTTATCTTTCTTCTTGTATAGTTTTAAGATCTCTTTGGAATCTAAGAAAATTATATTATTCCTTTCCCGCTGCTTTGATGAAAGCCATAAATAATGGATGTGGTCTGAGTGGGCGGGAAAGGAATTCAGGGTGGAATTGGGTACCGACCATAAAGGGATGGTTTTTGACTTCGACAATTTCGACAAGATTTCGTTCAGGGTTTACTCCAGAAACAACTAAGCCCGCCTTTTCCAACCGTTTTCTATAATCGTTGTTTAATTCATAACGATGGCGGTGGCGCTCCATTATTAGGGGGAATCGAGTCGCACTGGTCTTTGGTCCCTCCTTGTAGGCAGTATATGCTTTTGTGCCATCAATTAGTTTGCAGGGATATTCACCCAGTCTCATCGTGTTGCCGTAGTCTTTCTTGCGCAATCGTTCCTTTTGTTCGGGCATGATGTGGATTACCGGATCTGGGGTTTTGGGATCAATTTCCTCTGTATTTGCCTGCTTAAGTCCCAATACATTGCGGGCAAACTCAATTGTTGCTATCTGCATGCCGTAGCAGAGGCCGAAATAAGGAATTTTATTTTCACGGCAATACTTCGCTACGGCAATTTTGCCCTCGATTCCGCGGGAACCAAAGCCTCCAGGCACAATCACGCCGTCGAGTCCCTTCAGTTCTGCTAATTTCTTGGGATCTTTTTCATATTCAGTAGAAGATAGCCAGACCATTTCCGGTTTAAAGCCCTGTGTCCAGGCTGCATGTTTGACTGATTCAATTACTGAAATGTATGAGTCGGAGAGAACATAGTCGCCTGTCTCGAAATATTTGCCAACGATGCCGATTTTGACCGGTTTATCAGCACTTTTTGCTTTTGCAACGAAGGCTCGCCATTCCTTAAGGTCTTTCTGTCGTGCCTTAACTCCGAGTTGCTTGAGGATCTTTTCGCCCAGATGTTCATCTTCAAAATTTACAGGAATATCATAGATTGAGTCGACATCCGGCGCTGAAACAGCATGGGATGGTTCGATCGAGCAAAATATTGCAAGCTTTTCCCTTCGCCTGTCATCGATTGGATGTTCGGCTCGGCACAAGATAAAATCAGGCTGAATACCGCAGGAGTTAAGCTCTCTGGAAGCATGCTGAGTCGGTTTTGTTTTCATTTCGCCGATCTTTGATGGGATTGGCAGATATGAAACCAAAACAAAAATAACATCCTTGGGGTGGCGAAGCTTCATCATCCTGGCAGCCTCAAGGAAGAGTAAGTTTTCATATTCTCCGACACTGCCACCGATCTCAACGATAGTGATATCGGCTTTGTTTATCCTGGCCGCGTTGTTGATTCTATGAATAATCTCTTCCGGAACATGCGGTACCACCTGGACGCATTTTCCTCCATACTCAAGGTTTCTTTCTTTATTGATAATACTCTGGTATATGCGGCCGGTGGTCATGTAATTATCCCGAGTCAATTCCTCGTTTAGGAATCGCTCGTAGTTTCCCATGTCCTGATCGCATTCATCTGCATCTTTGGTGACGAAAACCTCGCCGTGTTCGGTCGGATTCATCGTGCCGGCATCAATATTGACATAAGGATCGGCTTTAACCGCTGTGACGGAGAAACCCTTACTTTTAAGGATAGTACCAATAGAAGCTGCCGCAACACCCTTCCCAACACCAGACATTACACCACCAACGACGAAAATGAATTTCTTACGAGCCACACTTCCTCCTATAGATACTAATTGATGTACATGGTTCAGCATAATTAAAAAGACTCCCGCGGTATTTTTACTAGATTGGAGTTTTTTTTAGAGATGCTCTATTTTTGTTTAATTACATTTTACTTTTCCCGGAAAGTTAGCGCAATATTTACAAATAATTATATATGTTGTATAGTAGCAGCACCCAAATCGGGTGAAAGGGGGGCAATATGCTCTCAAGGGAGGCGGAGGTCCGAGCGGTTGTATCGACAGAGACGGGCGGAGAGCTCGTTTTTGTGTTGAGAACGACCGGATCATGCAGAGTGAACGAGAGAGAGTTCAAGCAGTTTGCTGACTTTGTAGCAAGTCAGCTGGCTGGCTTGGGATTCGAGGGGCAGTTCA
>DAOOSE010000051.1:0-7204 GCA_035389625.1 bacterium | reverse complement strand
GAAAAGCAGGCAACCAGACTTCGGGCCAAGAAAATCGGCTTCATCTTTCAGGGATTTAATCTGATTCCGACACTGACAGCTCTTGAGAATGTTGTGCTGGCCGGGAAGTATGGAGGATTGAAACCAAAGGCTCGAAAAGAAAGAGCCATCGAATTGCTCAAAATGGTAGGATTGGGAGACCGGATTAGTCACAAGCCCAACGAGCTTTCTGGTGGTCAGCAGCAGAGGGTGGCTATTGCCAGAGCGCTAATGAATAATCCGACCGTAATTTTGGCTGATGAGCCGACAGGAGAGTTGGATAGTAAAACCTCGATCGAAATTATCGACATGCTAAAGAAGCTCAATCGAGAGAACAAGCAGACATTCCTGATTGTGACTCACAATGATGAGGTGGCGAGAGCTTGCAAGAAGACAATAAGATTGAAGGATGGGAAAAACGCATAATTAAGTACTAAGTAGAAAGTGCCAAGTACTAAGTTGGGGGGGTCCCACTTCACCCCGATTCATCGGGGGCTACTCGGGACAAGAGAAGGCGGCTGAAATATGCCGCTTTTTAGTTGTCCACAGCTAGCTGTTGACAATATAGCTTTAATGTAGTAGAATATTTCCTTGTGTGCTATCTCACTAGAAAGGAGGCACTGCTCATGCAGCGTCGTGTCTTTAGGTGTTGATGGCGCCGGAGCGTGAGGGCTGTGGCTCTATAAGGGGTTTAAATGACCCTTTGTGCAGCCACAGTTGCCTCGGTTCCGCCAAGCAGTTGATTACAATTGCTGAAGCGGTCGCTCCGGCGCCATGTAAGTGCACCACTCCCGCACCCGATTCCCTCGCCTATCAGGCGGCGGACGGGTGCTAATTTTTTATTCAGAGTTATTTTGTGCTATTCTTTGTTTGATTTAACAAGGAGCAACATGTCAGAAGTAATTGTTCGACAAGCTAAAATAGAAGATTCAGCTGAAATTGTTGAGCTGGTGAAGGGACTCGAATGGGAGCTGACCGCTGATGAGGTGGCGGGGAGATTAAAACAGGTTTTAGAAAAACCATCAGAATATGGTTGTTTTATTGCTGAGGATGAAGGAAGGCTTGTCGGCTTTGCTAATGCCATCATTAAAATAGAAATGCACTCTGGGTATCAGGCTCGAGTTGATGGTATTGTCGTCGATGACAATTGTCGCGGCAAAGGAGTGGGGCGAAAGCTCATGGAGGTGCTTGAAAATTGGGCTAAAGAAAACGGTTCTAAGACGATGAAATTGAACTCAAATGTGAAGCGGATCGAAGCCCATCAGTTTTACGAAAAGATTGGCTACACCAAAGCCAAAGAGCAAGCATCATTTAAAAAAACGCTATAGAGTTCCGATTGCTTTGCAATTTTACTCATTACTCAGGGTTGTGGATAACTTTACCCTAACTGGGTAAATTTAAGTGTTCGACTTTTGTTCGGATATTTTATATAATGCTTATGGCTTATTGCCAATAGCTAATAACCAGAACCAAGGAGGACGATGTTTCGATTTGAAAACTTAGAAATTTGGAAGCAAGCCAGGGAATTCAACCTGATAATTTATGGGGTAACCAATACGTTCCCCGGTTCGGAGCGTTTTTGTTTGGTCGATCAACTTCGAAGAGCCAGTATTTCAATTGTTCTAAATATTGCAGAAGGATCGAACAGGGGCTCCGATCCAGACTTTGTTAGATTTTTAAGGATTGCGCAATCATCTCTTTGCGAAGTTGTCGCCGGATTATATCTTGCTTTTGATCAGGGCTATTTAGACAAACCGAAGCTTGATGAAACAAATGAGCTGGCTTTTATCTTATCAAAAAAGGCTGACTGCGACTATTAAGGCAATCAAAAAGTAGCCATTAGCCATTGGCCATAAGCTATTAGCAACAAGCATGAGCATTACTACTCCACCAAAGGATTACCAGGTTCTCTTTCTCGACATGAACTCCTATTTTGCGTCTATTGAGCAACAAGTTCAGCCCAATTTGCGTGGGCGACCGATTGCTGTTGCTCCGTATACAGGCAACACCGGTTGCGTCATCGCCGCTTCCTATGAGGCAAAGGCGCTGGGAATCAAATGCGGGACCTTGGTGGGTGAAGCCAAAAAGATTTATCCCAAAATCCAGATTCTGGAGGCCCGTCCTTCACTGTATATGTTTTATCATCAGGAGATCAGAAAGGCACTGGAAAAACTAACACCATATTATCAGGCTCTCAGTGTTGATGAGTTTACTATTCGTCTTACCCCGAGAGAGCAAAGTTGCCATGGTTCGATCGAGCTGGCTAAAAAGGTTAAATCGGTGATTACCGGAGTGGGGGATAGCTTGCGCTGTTCGATCGGAATTGCACCAAGCACCTTTTTGGCCAAAATGGCAGCAGAAAGCAAGAAGCCTGATGGTTTGACTCTCTGGGAAATTAAAAATTTAGAAAAATATTACTCAGAGATGAAATTGACCGATATTACCGGTATTAATTTCCGTTTGGCCAGACGGCTACAACAAAAAGGGATAATGACAGCGCTCGATTTTTTTAACTTAAACGTGGTCGATCAGATTAGAATACTAAATCATCCTGGCAGACTTTGGTACTTTCGACTGCGGGGGTATGATGTTGATGACTTTATGATCAAAACCAAAACAATTGGTCATTCCCATGTCCTAGCACCAGAGTTTCGCACCAAAACCGGAGCGATCTCTGTTTTACACAAGCTAATATTCAAAACAGGCGCTCGCTTGCGTAAAGAGGGCTATTGGGCCGGTGGCATTTTTGTCGCGATCAGATTTAATGATCAGGAAAGTTTTCACCAAGGCAAAAAAGTGCCGTTACTTTGCGACAACAAAACATTTCTCGCTCACGCTTATGACATGCTGAAAAACTGCCGATGGTCAGGACGACCCTCGTATGTGGCAGTGTCAACTTTTAATTTGGTTAAAAATATCTCTGATCAGCCGACTTTGTTTGCAGAAGTCAATCGCTCACGTGAGCTTTCCAAAGCGCTAGACTCGATTAACGATGAGTATGGTGTGGAGACGATTGTCCCAGCCTCACTCCTGTTTCAAAAGGGAGTGGCTCCGGATCGAATTCCATTTGGCCGGCCAAGGTATGAAATAAAATATTAGTGATTGCTTGCCTTGTCAAAAATAAATGGTAGTAATATACTGTTGATATAATTATCAAGGCAATGGAGGGATATGAGCTACAAAAACAGGTTTATTGCTGTTGCTACGATTGTTCTATTAATTACGGTCGGGTTTGCTGTTGCAAGGCAAAGATTCTCAGCTGATAAGTTTTTTAATCCAGTTTCACCGGGGATTCCGTCAGCAACTCTGGCGGTTAATTTCAGCACCAGCGACGCTGATTATCTGAGCACTGATGACAGACAAAGCCAAAGCGAGAAAGGGGGTTATGACTGGAGTGGTTCTAACCACATGTTGCCAGGGTCTCAGAATGAATTAAACATGCCGAACCTGCCTCGCTTATCCGTTCCCGACAAAGATTTTTATTACTATGATAGCGACGGCAAGGCGCACTATCTTGTGTCTTATCCGGGCACTTGGCCGGAACAGACGCCGGATTCATTAAAGTCATTAGCGCTGGAAAATGAGAATAAGTGGCTATATGACCTAAACGGTTCGGCAAATGGACTTTCTCAAACCATCCAATTGCTTGATGTAAATTTGGATTCGGGCACCAAGAAAATTATCGAATATACCTTTAATCAGGCTCTTGGAGCCCCGACAAATTTTACTAGCCGCAAAGATAGCAAGGGCAAGGTCCATATATTTTTTAGAACAGAAACGGTTAGCGGAAAGAGTAGGATTGTTCGATATAATGCGACCAATGGTGAGCTACAACTTTACGAGCCAATGCCGGCAACTCAATCGGAGAGTTGTACTTCCGGTGTTTTCGGTTTAAGTGCCAGCAGTAACGGAAATATCTACATTAACCAATCGCAAAAATACTACGGTAGTGAAGTTCGTTGGATTTTACCCGATAACTCTCTTTCCAGCGATAGCATTACGTTTTTCGGTACGGGTCAAAACAATGAATGGAGCCAACATAAGTGCAGCCAGTTTAGCAATGCCGGAGCAAATTTAGATTATGTTTTTATTGTTGCAACTCAGGAAGGGAAAGATTTCTTGGCAATAACACCTAACCTACCCGACAGATTATTTATTGATAGTGCCAGAGAGAGGTACAGCAATGAAACACCATGGCGGGATACACTTGCTAACGACAGCAGCCGCCAATCTGAGTTTGAGGAATTTGTGCAGAGGGAGTCAATATATAATCGGAATAAATATAATGGAGTTATCTCTGACTTTCCCGAATCGGTTGGCCGCACATTGGGTACTTTTATTACCGAGCGAAAAGATTCTGCAGGCGCCTCGCAATGGTATGTTGTCCGAAAATATTTGAACAACACAGCAGAAGGCTTTGATTACTACAAAATTGTCTTCCCTTCCGGAGCGAATAAGCAGAAGGAGGTTAAACTTGAGAAGTTGACCACAAAGATTCCCGGCGATCTGGTTGTTGCATCCCCAAGCACTGCCGACTATAGTGTTGACAAAAGCCTGCTCACTGCTCAAAGCACGCAAGATACTGATATGACCGGCAAGGTTGCTCTCTCCTGGAAGGCGGGATCAGCTCAAAAAACCTTAAAAGATATTGATATTAAGTTAAATTCGACTACCGTTAAGCAGTTTTACCCGTATTCTGGTAATTTTGGCAATATTCACAATACCAGGGAGATGGTAGGTTTTACGAGTGATAATGGGACGATATTTCGCTATAATACTGAGACCAATTCCTCAATCATTGCCGGGACTACAAATATAAATCTTAGAGACGGCATTTTAGCAAGTAATGGCAAGTGGTATTTTGTCGGCGATTCAGTACTTCTTGAATACGATCCATCGAAGCCCTGGACGGTTAGCCCGACCGTAGATCTGATTGATCATATTGGCGATAGCAAACTAACTGATGATTTTTCCGGCCGCCAGATTGATCTTAATCCGGTTGCTCTCAATTTAGGTCAGCCAAGGGACAACAGTCGAAACTTTTACCGGATTACCGAGGCCAATGATGGCATCCTTTATATTGGCGCTGATCTTGGCGGTAAGGCTGCTTTGATTTGGTGTGATCCGGCAACAAGAGATAGTGGTGCCATTGCTTTTGAGGGTGCAGCTTCATTCTCAGATCTGGCAACTACCAATATGGGTTCTTATATTGTGGTTGCCACAACAGCCGGACAAGGCCAATTTTTTACTATGCAATCTTCGAATCGATCAGTCATCAAGAACATCACTTTGCGGGATTCAAGTGAAAGAAGAGATAATAGCAAGTCTGACAAGCCAACCAGTAATGCTAAAAGCATAATCAATAAAATAGTTGAAACAGAGCCGGGAAAAATCATTGCTATTACGACCGATAATGATCCCTGGCACGACAAGGATGTTGATGTAGTTCGAAAAAAATCATCTTCCTTTGCTCACAGGATAAACATTGTTGATGCCTTTAATTCCAGTAGCAATCAGAGGGCTTATGTCGAAAAGAGCATGGAGCTGGATTCAAAAATGATTGCAAAGTTTAATCCAGATAGTGTTGATACTAACGGTACGCGGGTTTATCCAGGTGCGGCGAATATTCCCTATTGGAATACCAAGCTTACTGCTTTTCAGGGTGTTGGCGTTACTCACCATGATGCGAGACTTGTTCTTGGTCCGGATCAGAGTGTTTGGTTTCCGGCTACCGAGTATGCTGTGGGCAGGTGTAGTCAACAGACTTGTGCCGATCTTTCGTTCAGGAGCGTGTTTAGGCTGAATCCGAAATCGGATCTGATCGGGAGTTCGTTGCTTAGAGTTATGAGCGAGCAGGACAAAAACGAGGATATACATGATCCTGCCAAAACGCCTCTGTACTCCGGTAATGTTTTATATTTTAATAACGACCTTTACCTTTACTCTCCTTCTCCATACGGCAATTCTATTGCGGATAAGCTGAAAATAAACTTAAGAAAAGTAATCCCACCCACCCAGAACGGCAGATTATTTAACGAGTTTACAATCAGAACGATTCAAGACAAAAATGGCGATATTGTTGTTAGTGGCGCAGAAAGCTATTTATATGGAGTGGTGGTGCCGTCTACCGGGACAGCGAATCTAACGATCACCTTCAAGCCGAAGGATGGATACTCTCTCAAAGAGGCGCTGCTTGATGGCAGGGGAATCGGAACATCAAAAGAGGGCGATTATGTCTATAAGTTAACAAACATTGATTCCAACCATGTGATATCCGCAAGGTTTGAGGATGATCAGTCAACATTACATACTGCCAAAGTCAACAATTACCGTGCCTTCGAAATAGATGCCCAAGCAAGTATATCGTTGTCTAGCGACGGGACAGCTGTTTCCGATGGCTCATCACTATCTTTTTCTGTCACTCCGCCTGCAGGCCAGGAGGTTGCAAGCATGACTGTCAACGGTACGGATTTTGAGCCGGTCACTGTTTCCGCCGACAATAAAAGCGCGGAATTTACTACTCCTCCACTGAAGAGCAACACTGGTATTGCGATAAATCTTGAGAAGGCGACACCGGCGGAAAATAATCAAATCGGTGTCGAGTATAGTGAAGAAGGTGGAAGACTGGTATACGATTCCGGCCAGTCAACCCAATCCGGCGGTAGTGTTTCCGTTAGTTATGGCAGCAATGCTACTTTTACTGCGGAAGCAAAGTCTGGCTATCATATCGCTCATCTTTTTGTCGATAGCTATGATTTCGGAGCAGCGCCTAGACACACTTTTTCCAAAGTTGTGAGAAATCATTCGATCAAAGCAATTTTTGAAGAGAATGACGAATCGGTTGCAACGCATACAATTACCATTAATAAATCAGGCGAAGGTACGATTTCTTTACCGGAAAAGACCACTGTTTATGCCGGGAGTAATCTTGGTATGTCCATTATCCCGAACGGTAATTGGTATACCAAGAGGATTAAAATTGATGGAAGAATTAGCGATATAAGCAACATCTTGTTTTTGAATGGCATAGATTCAAGCCATACTGTCGATGTTGAATTCGCACAATGGGATATTCCTTCTGCCGTTACTCAAGCGGGGAGAGCGGGCAGTGACCCTATCAGGATCACACATGTTTTGGAATATCGAGATTCCGGTAGCGACGTTGCTTATGTTCAATCGCTGTTGG
>DAOOSE010000050.1:0-7262 GCA_035389625.1 bacterium | reverse complement strand
GAACTGCGTCGTCGTTTAGCCCAGGAACATTGGTAATAACTGGAACATTAGCACAAATTGCTTGCTCCAATGTTCCTAGTCCCTGATGTTGAAATACGAGATCCGAGGCAGCAAGCAGACGCGAAAATTCCGATACGCTTGGATCTACAAATTGCTTGGTCAACCAAGGTCGATCAACTTTCTGGTCACCACAAAAAATAAGATTGGTGTTTCCAAACAGAGAGAAGTAATGATCTAAGATATCGAGAAACCTCCCGAAAAAATCCTTTCTGAAAGTGACACCACTTCCAAGATAACAAAAAATTATTTTTCCCTCCGGAATACCGATTTTTTGTCTAGTCTTCCTTTTTTCTGCTTCACTGAGGGGCCGGTATGACGGAATATACCCGATCGGCTGAATAATTTTCAAAACGCCGTCTGGAATGCTGTATTTACCACCGTTTTTGGCTAGCCCCTTCGCAAATATAGATTCCGGAAAATTTAGGAAAATTCGATCCAACCAGGAGACATAAGGAAAATGTTCCGGCTGGTTAAAAAGCCAATTACTATCAACAGAGAAGACAGGTGGCTTAGGGGACGGGGCATTTTTGATAAAATCACTATCTTTTCCAAAAATTTTAGAGTTAAAGAGAAAAACAGCATCGTACTGGCCAGAACCAATTTCTGTTTTCAAATCGCTCGGGGTCGAACAAACCGATGCTTTGCATAGCTTTATACCTTGAACAAAGTGAAGGTTTTCCTTCCGTACAACAAGAAAATTTACTAGAATCCCTTTATCCGATAAGTACCGGGCAAGGGCAGACCCCTGGCTTGTCTCTCCTGGACCCATAGTGGCAATTAAAATTTTCATAAAGTTGAAATTAGAGATATTTTATTCCAGCCAACCGCTCATACACCTTAAGATAATCGCTGGTCATTCTCCCAAGCGAAAATTGCTGTTCTACCCTGCTTCGACAATTCCGAACCATTTCCCTGTATTCATCACCTGACATAGACTCTAGTTTTATCGCAGCTTTGATCAGTTGACCTAGATCATCTGTCTTGGCTATAAATCCTGTTTTTCCGTTTAAAACCACTTCAGAAACAGCGCCGCTGTCATAAGCAATTACCGGAGTACCACAAGCCATTGCCTCAGCTGCAACAAGTCCAAACGTCTCCGGAAGCTTTGTTGGAAAAATGAGTGCTCTTGCCTTGGATAAATACTTCTTTTTCAGCCTCAGGTCAGCCTCTCCCTGAAAAAAAATAGTTTGGTTGTCAATCTGAGGTTCAATTTCCTTGGCAAAATATTCATGGTGGAGAGGAGAGATCGGACCAAGAATATAAAGCTTTTTCCTGAGTTCCTTTGCAACTGCAATCGCCTCTGCCGCCCCTTTCATGGGTTCAATTCTCGAGAGATAGACAAAATAGTCCTCCTTTTCTGAGGAAAAGCCGTAATCGCTAAGACGAATCCCGTGATAAACTGTCGTAATATCTATCGTGTCAGGGAAAAACGAACGTGAGTACTTATTCGCCAAAACTAGATTGGTAGAATATTTTTTGTATATGAAATTATCAAGCGATTCCGGAACGAAGTTGTGAACAGTCACTACAACCGGACAAGAAGCAAACCTGGCAAGCATTAACGGAAAGAGATCGGAAGAAATATGAAAATGTATTAAATCAAATTTATCGCTCTCAATCACGGCCTTCACAAAATTTTCAAGCTCAATATTTTTATACTTTAGCCAATCGATTTTCAGCGGTGGCATTTCGACACCAGGCACGACACTCTTAACAGACTCATTACCAGGAAAACCGAAAAGAGTCACCTCATGACCACTAGACTGTAATCCTTCTATCAGATTTGCGACAACCAGTTCCAATCCGCCAAATTTTTGAGGTGGAACAGGGAACCAAACAGGAACAACTTGAGCAATTTTCATATTATACTTTGGATTATTTCACGATACTTCCTACCGATGAGCTTCGGAGTCATTTTATCGAAAACGGTTTGTTGTGCATTATTGGCAATTCTTGCTAATTCTCTCCTGTCCTTATCAAGCCGTGCAACAATGGCATATGCCTCATCAAGGCTTTCTACACGGAAACCATTCTCACCGTTTTTAATTACCTCGTCAACTATACCTGTCGGAAAAGCGATTGGAACGTTTTTAGTCAACATTGATTCTAGAATACTAAGGCCGAATGATTCACAGCGAGAGGTGTGAATTGTAATATTACTCTTGGCCAAAGTAGTAAAAACAGCGTTACGATCTGCGTTCTCAACAAAATGAATGGTTTTCTCTTCGGCAAAGAATTTTTGATATTGGTCGCCCTTCGTTGATCCCAAAAGGATTTTATCAGCTGTCCGTTCTTGCGAGAAAAATTCTAACATCCGGTCGACCCCCTTCAGAATAATTCCTGCTTCATCGGTCGGCAGCCTAGTAATGCAAGCAAGGGATAATTTCTCAGAATTATAATCCTTTTTTAAGTCCTTAACACTACCTTCCCAACTTGGATCATAACCATTATAAACGACTTGAATCTTGTCCGAAGAGAGATTATAGTCAACAAGTAATTCCTTTTTTAAAAAGCCGCTAACAGAAACATTCACCGCAGACCGTTTTGCTAATTCCTCCTCACCAACCGCAATTATAGCATCATGAAGTGACTGGTGATTCCTCTGGCCAAGATCATGCTTCCCAAGCTTTCCCAACCATTTATCCAAAATGTTTTTATCCTCGACAATCTCTAGTTTTGAAAAGCGCAGAACTAATTTTGCATCATGATGAAAGAGCGTAATTAATGGTTTGGTAATTTCCGGCAAAATCGAGCCAAACCAATGTGACGTTATCACAACGTCGCAATTGTTTATTTCGTTTATTCTTTTGAGAAGGTCCTGGAACATGAGTGGTGTACCGATAGCCGGAATACTAATCAAGTCAATCCTTTCACGACTTTCAGGTGCAAACTCAACAACTGTCTCTCCAAGTTGGCGCAGATAGTCGATAATTGCTTGGTTGGCAATCTCCGTACCGCCCCGGATAACCCGCTTCTCGGAGTATAAACTTTGGGGATAGCGAATGAAGGCTATTTTCATTTTATGTCCAAAATTACAATTCGGTTATGAGGATAGCCTCTAGGTTGCCATAACTCTTTTCTGTCTTGATGCAGTTCGTGTAACAAAATCCTGTTGAACATACCATGTCCGACCACGGCAATCCTGCCATGAGTATCGGATAGGGACCGAAGCTGGTCAAGAACACCAGAAACCCGTTCTTTCAGTGCTAAATAATCCTCCCCATTTGGAAAATTGAGATCCGTTAGCCGGCCCTGATAGAAGGCTTCAGCGCTATCTATGCTTAACTCTTTAGCTTCTTTTTCAGTAAGACCAGTAAAGTCACCCACGTCCACCTCTTCAAGACCGGTAATTTCGATGACGGGGATCTCTTTGCCGCTCAATTCCTTGGTCTTGTTGGCAATGATCTCTGCCGTCTGGCGGGAACGCTTCATCGTACTACAAACAATTGCATTTACTCCCCCATGTTCATTTATCTCCTCCGCAAGGCCCGCTGTTTCATATTTACCTTCATCGGACAGACCGCTATCTACTCTTTTACCAGCAAAGGTTGCCACCTTATCAGGCTTATTGTGGGGGGCTTTGCCGTGCCGAAGTAACCAGGCCTCCCTTTCCGTCCCAATTCCGTTTGTTTTGATAAATTCTACCATTACTCAATGATAGCTAATAATTCGGGTAATAGCGAGATCGTTTTGCTTGCATGATCCTTGAGCTCAGAATTACTCGGACGATAGGCAATACCGAGTCCAGCCGCCTTAATTAAGGGTAAAGCCTTAGAACTATTAGCAACCGCAATTGCTTCAGAGCACTTTAGCTCAGTTTTTCGCAAAATCCGGTTGAGTCCTCTCTGAAATGCTTTTTCCAACCCTTCAGTAAACCAGCGCTCCCTTGATGGAGCAGAGATCTTACCCTTCAGGACATCATCTGATCCTTCGAGATAAATACAGTCAACCAAGTCAATTCCTAGTCTCTTTGCAAGGGGTAAGACAATAGGGGAAAAATTGGAACTTAAGATCGCTACACGGTATTTTCGCTTCTTGAGAGCAGTGATCACCTCCGGAGCGTATTTAGCAAGAGGAACTTTGTCGCATATTTTGGAGATTTTTTCAGCAGAAACCCCTTTGAGCAAGCTTGCAACAGAGGTAGCAAATTCAGGAAAAGCAATTTCCTCTTTTCTCAGCTTTTCACTCAAAACCTCGAATTCACTCGTCAGCTTCAGTTTTTCAAAGATAAATCGAAGAGAATCCTTTTGTATTAAAGTGTTGTCCAGAGTAAAGACAACCATCTTGTATTTGTGTTGTATAAGCCCCGCCTTCTTGATCATCGTCTCTAGCACCTGGCGCGACATCTCTGCGATGTTTTCCTCCGGATTGGCTTTATGATCAAGTTTACCGATATCAACTTCCACAATACGCTGCCCTGAATTAATAGCATCAAAGAGAATACCAATATCGACGCCATATTTATCTTCAAAATCCAATGTTTCAAGGAAGCTCTTTTTTGCACAAATCTGGCCGCTTATTGGCTGCTCGAAATAAATCTCCGGAAAGAGGATTTTCATCATTGGCTTGACGGCATATTCAGTGACCCTTCCCCTTTTGCGACGAAAGCTCCCGCGGGAAACATCTACCTGATCAGTCAAGACGGGCATTGCAATAATTTTGATCTTTCGGGCAGTGATATTTTTGAGATCGGCGTCAAGAAATAATATGACTTCATTCCGAGCTTTCTTAATTCCTGACTTCAGGGCAGCGCCTTTGCCCTTATTTTGTCTGTGTCTTAGATATACTAGTCGGGGGTTGTCTTTTAGAAAGGGCTTAATTTTTTCTTCAGTATCGTCACTGCTTCCGTCATCTACAAAAATGGCCTCTGAAACCTCAGGCACCTTTAAAACTTCTCCAAGCACATATTCAAAGCGGTCTGCCTCGTTATATGCCGGAATCACTACGCTCAGTTTTTCATAAATCTTTTGTATCGTCATGTTCAACCGACGATAGTATAGCTGAAACGCTCGGTTTTTTCAATTTTTTGGGCAAAGTAAATGACAGATAGGCAAGCAGGAAGACGTCAATCGATTCCGCCCCCTGGTTGTGGTTGATTCCACGACGAGTGAGTCCGTCATAAATTCCACCGGTAACGTCATCGTATAAAACCATGTTGTTGATATTATTTCCAAAGAACCAACCCATCCATTCAATCGCCTTGTTGTGATAAAAAACGTTTCCAGTAAGGAAAAATAGCTCATTATAAAGCAGGACCATATCTGCCGCTTCAATCGCTTGTTGATCATAGAGAGCGCGCCTCTGGTTGCGAATATTCCACCCATCCTGACCTATGGGAGCAGGGATACCTCGATAACGTGTCACCTTCTCAGCAAAAGCCGTGGCCTCAAGTGCGACATCAAGAAACTCTTCTTCCCCGGTCAGCTCATGTGCTTTAATAAGAGCATATGGAACTATACCGTTAGCATATGTCATTTCAGAGCTAAACCAATGCCAATTCGAGCTCTCGCTGTTGCTTCTGTACCGCTTTACCAATATACGACCGAGACGTTGCGTTCTTGTAATATCACCGGAAAAAACATAGCCGAGAGTCGCATAAGCAATCGGAACAACGTAATAATGGTTCATCTGCCCTTCGTAAGCCGGAATCAACTCTAGTGCAAGTTTTCGGTACTCTTCCGGGATGTCGGCTTGAGCAATATATGCCAGAGCCCAAAAACTTCTTGCGATTGAATCATCTGATCCCCTGCGATCAATGAACTTGCCACTTTTATCGGAAAAATTATGAATAATGCCATCATCATCAATTGCTCTCTTTAGATACTTTAGATAAACCATTAGTGCACTTCTGACAGCTCCATCATCATCACTGAATCTTTCAAGATAGCTTGCGCATACCAGAGCAGCTCGGCACTGATCGTCCAGGCTGTAACCGAAACGATAGTCAGGTTCAGAATAGATTGCATGCTGAACCAGCCCCTTCTTATCTGTCATTGAAAACAGATGCTTGAGAAGAGGCGGTTTTGAAAAGTCCTGAAGCCTCATCTGCCAACGCTCCTCAGAATAATATAGTCTGGACTCCAGAACAGTCAGATAGTCAAGACCTGTTCTGGGCCAAATCATATCACGGGCATACTCATATGCCCTGAATTGCATTTTTTCGCAATAACCGGGTTGAGACAACAGCCTGTTTAACTCCTTTGCAATAGAGCGCGCATTCGGCAAAGTGATTATTCCGCGATTGTCGGCCAATACCTCTATAGCATAGGTAGTTGCTGAAGAGATAATCGCTGTTCCGCAACCTAATGCATAGGAAATGGTACCAGAAATTGCTTGCTTTAAATCCAGCTGTGGGGCCAGATAAATATCCGTAGCCAAAAGATAATCGATAAGCTCGCGATAGGAAAGATAGCGATTGATAAATACAATCTGGTTTTCCAACTTTTTCTCTTTGACTAGTTTCTCCAGGCTCCTACGATAACTTTCACCTTCTGTCCTTTTAATCTGTGGGTGTGTCGCCCCAACTACAAGATATGTAAGATCAGGAAACTTTTTAGCAATCTTAGCAACACCATCAATTGCAATTTCTATGCCCTTCCCGCGATTAATCAGTCCAAAGGTCAAGGCAACGGTTTTGCCATCAAAACCTAAGCGCCGTTTCGCCTCCTCTTTCTCGTCAAAACGTACATTGGGAACGCCATGTTTTACAATTTTTACCTTCTCGTCCTGAATATCAAAACACTTAAGCAAGATTTCTTTTGCATTTTCGCTCATCACAACAATTGAATCAGATAAATCAAGAACCCGCTGAGTCAAGTAAATACGATGAGGAGAGTGCTCCTTTAAAACAGAGTGAAGAGTGGTCACGACTGGCTTGTTCAGGTTCTCCAGGAATGTCAAAATAAACTCACCATCTTCTCCGCCATACAAACCATACTCGTGCTGAAGGCCGACCACCTCAATCTCGCTTTCGTTGATTCTCTGTGCAGCCTCGCGATATGATTGAAGGTCATATTGATCAATTTCAAACAACACTTCCTTTTGGTATTCATAACGCCCAATTTCATCGGTTATAGCCACAATTTTGGTCTCACCCTCAATATATAACTCGTTGAAAACCTGGGTAAATGACTTCGTAAATGTGGCAATTCCACACTCTCTCGGAGGATATGTCGAGACGATAGCAATCTTGATTTTAGATT
>DAOOSE010000049.1:0-7329 GCA_035389625.1 bacterium | reverse complement strand
TTAAATTATATTATTCTCCTCTTATTTTATTGTATTTTGTAATTTCTTTTACATCGAACCATCCCAAAGATATGACCGATGAAATAATCGATGCAATCGCATCGATTCCAAAGATCGCAAAGTCGATACATCTACCCCTACAATCAGGAAGCAATCAGGTCCTGAAAGCTATGAACAGGCCCTATACTACTGAAAAATATTTGGAAATCATAGAAAATATCCGCACAAAGATTCCCCGAGCATCAATCACCACTGATTTTATTGTCGGTTTCCCTACCGAGACCGAAGGTGATTTTAGTGAAACTGTTTCCATGTGCCAGAAAATTGGTTTTTTCTCGGCCTACATTAACAAGTACTCTCCAAGAGAAGGAACAAAGGCTTTTGTCTTGGGCGATCCAATCCCATGGAGTGAAAAGCAGCGCCGATGGCGAGTCTTGAATGAGTTGCTGAACAAGAAATAGACTTGAAAAAGAGTTACTCGTATCTTAGGGCATCCAAAGGATCAAGTCTGACAGCCCGCTTCGCTGGATACCATCCAGTCAGGAAGCCGACAAAAAGAGAAAATATTGCGACAGACAAAGCAAACTTCCAGGGAGTAGTAAAAACAGACACCGACTCTGTACCGGCTCTATGGCAAAAAATTGAAAGAGTACCATTAGTACCAAAACCCCTTCGGGTGCAGTTGGAGCAAGTAAAAACAGACACTATAATGTTTTTATAAGAGCTTGCGCTTTTTCGTTATTGGGATCTGATTCTAGTATCTTGGTTAATATTTGCCTGGCTTCACCTGCCTTATCAATGCTCTTATATATACTTGCCAACTGCAGGCCGATTTCTGCACGAGCTTTTGAACCATCATAGTATTTGACTAGTAAGGAAATAGATTCGTCTGTTTTGTTTTGTAAGAGAAAAATGTTATTTAGGTTTACGACAGCCGGAATCAGATTAGGGGACAAACCTAGAGCCTTCTGGTATGAAGAAATTGCCTTTTCCAATTGATTAGACTCTCTATACAGGTTTCCTAGAAGATTGTGGGTGGTCGCAACTCCATCATTAATCTTTAATGATTTCTCGTACGAAGAAATCGCCTCCAGTCTTTTCATTTGTTGTTGGTAGACGTAGCCAAGCTCACGCCAATAAACCTCGTTGTTTTCATTATCACTCTGCACGAGCAAATACTCTCTCTCCGCTCCAGCGAAATCATTATTACCAGAAAGTTCACGGGCAATTTCCACATGGTCGACTGCTTGATCCTTCGTATTTTTCGATGCATGTCTAAAGAATACAGCGACTGAAGATAATAGTATGATTATCAATATTACAGTAAGCACCATTTTTTTCGTTTGTTTTTTCATAGCCCCTCCAGCGCAAGAGAAATCAGTCTACCGAGAGCAAGCCCCATTCCAATAACAAAAAAATAAAGAAGAAAAATAAGCGTAATCCAACCAAGAAAAAGCATGTTTCTGGTCTTATTCATAACGCAGAGCCTCCAAAGGATTCAGCTTAGCTGCTCGTCGAGCGGGCAAGAAACCGGTTGAAACACCAACCAGGAAAGAAAAGCCGAGCATTAAGACAACAAAAACCACGGGCGTCAAAAACAGGTCGACGGGCTCCCCTCCAACACTTCTAGCCAGCGTATTTATTGTCAGGTTTACAAAGCTAGAGGTTAGCCACCCCAGAGCAAGACCAACAACTCCACCTGAAGCGGAGATCAGAATTGCTTCAGATAAGAAAATCAGGTAAACGGATTTGTCCTCGGTACCGGTTGCCTTCATAATCCCGACATCACGGGTACG
This sequence comes from bacterium, assembly GCA_035389625.1. GTDB lineage: Bacteria > Patescibacteriota > UBA1384 > XYA2-FULL-43-10 > 1-14-0-10-43-13 > DAOOSE01. The sequence goes on along the minus strand of DAOOSE010000049.1, from coordinate 5,533 downwards.
CTCAAGTAGGGCAATTGTCATCGTATTAAACATGCCGATCGATGCCACAATCAACGCAACTCCACCAAAGACCGCGAGGACGATCTGAATAATTCTAAAGACACTGTCAAGCTGGCCGATTGTATCGGCCACCGAAGCAACGCCGTAACCAGCATTTTCAATTTCATTTTTGAAGGGCACTAAATCCTCGCGCTTACCGACTTTTAACTTAACTTGACTGACATCGAGTTCGCCTGTTTTCTCCAATAAATCGGGAGTAATATAAGCAGCAACGGTCGAGTCATCGAGATAAGTGCCGATAACTTCAAGGTTCTCTTCAATAGTGGTAACCGCCGAGTTTTTGTTTCGAACAAAAAGTTTGATCGCCAATGATTTATCAACAGCACTGCTCGAGGCAACATTTAAACCTTTGGCCAAACCGGAAGAGATGACAACGCCTTTCGTTTCGTTTGCTCCATAGAAAGCCCCGGCATCCGGCTTTAAGCCCTCCAGATTAAAGAAATCTGTCGGCACTATGCTTGCCACGCCATCAAGCACTTTACTATCGAGAGATGCTTTTATCGGTACTGAATTAACAACCACAACCTTCTCAATCCGGGGGTCAGTTTTATACTTTTCAACAAACGCCTTGTCCGGGGCAGCAACTTTGCCAGCTGAGACATTAACGGTGGTTACCGCTTCGATTGAAGCGACTCTTTTAACAGATAAATCCTGTAAGCCATAGCCCAAAGAGACCAAAAAAACAATCGTGGCAATACCGACGGCAATACCAAGGATAGTTAAGGCGCTTCGCATCTTGTTACCGCGAAGGTTAGTAATTGAAATTCGGATAATATCAAGGAGTCTCATTTTAAATAAGCTTGTCAGCAGGTCAGCTTGTCAGCAGGTCAGCTAATGATTTCTCATCGGCTTACTCGCTTACTTGCTTACTTGCTTACTTGCTTCCCTGTTTTATTTGCTTTCTCTGCTTCCCTCTCGTCATGAAAAACAAGCTCTTTTAGGTCGTCGAGTCCCTTGACCTCTTCTCCAATCGCTTCGCGATGCCTGTTGACTTGGATTCTTTCAATCAATCCATCCCGAACAAAGAAAACCCTGTCCGCTTCTTTCAGATACTCCGGATTGTGCGTCACCATAATAATTGTCCGGCGACTCTTTTGGTTCAAGACTCGAAAAACGGTCATCACATCATTGGCCGAACGGCTATCAAGATTGCCCGTCGGCTCATCTGCCACAACAATCCAGGCATTTGCAGCCAGAGCCCGGGCAATTGCCACACGTTGTTGTTGACCGCCGGAGAGCTCGGATGAATGACGGTCGGCAAATTTTGAGAGTCCAAGCATCGAAAGCAGTGAAACGGCTCGATCCCGCCGACGCTTAAGAGGTTCCCGATCATTGGTAAGCGGAAAGGCGACATTCTCCCAAACTTTAAACGATTTAATGAGGTTGAACTGTTGAAAGACGATGCCAATTTTATCCCGGCGATACTTGGCCAGTTGTTTGCTGTTAAACTTTGCAATGTTTTCTCCGCGCACGACAACCTCGCCGCTCGAGGGCGGCTCTAAGCCGCAAATTGCATTTAAAATTGTACTTTTGCCAGAACCTGAAGGGCCAAAAAAGATAACGTATTCTCCAGAATAAATTTCAAGATCGACGCCGTTCAAAACGGGTACTTCATTATTGCCGAGCATATACTTCTTGGTCACGTTTTTCAGCGCAATAACAGGAGTTTTTGGCATCTGGTTTCCCTCGTTAATCTTGCAGTATTATTATTTACACACCAAAACTAATTATTAGTAAATAGCCGCAAATATTTTGAATCTCGCAACCGCTTGGTCCAAGCGAAGGTCTCCTCCAATGATTTGACGACAAGCTGAAGGAGGGATTTCTCTTTGGTCGGGGTGATGATGGTTTGGTCGCCTGATTTAGTCGTATTACCAGCCGCATCTTTGGAGATAATCCTGAATTGATACGAAGCGTTCGGCCTAATGTCTGGAATAATAACGGTATGAGTCATATTGAAAGAGATAACTTCTTGCGTCTTATTTTGATATTCGTCGGAGATACCCTGACCATACTCGACCTGACTGGTAGCCGGTTCGTCTGTCTCCCAAGAGATGATAGCCATAATTTTGATATTCTCGCCTGAACCGGTGGTGGTAACCTCGCTCTTGGTGTTTAACAAGGTTGGAGCCTGGGTATCAGCCGGCGTGATAAAGCTCTGATTATTCGAAAATATTACGTTACCAAATTGGTCCTGAGAGCGAACCCTATATTGATAAGAGACGGCTGATTCCAGGCCGATCAGAGTGACGGAGTGGACGGTGGTTGAATCGCTTTTCCCCTGCTGGGACGAGAAACCTTCACCCGACTTTCCAAATTCGACCTGGGAATCAGTATTAACATTGGTCTGCCATGTAATAGTTGCTGAGTTGTATTTCAAATCAGAGATCATAACAGCCTGAATAGTTGGTGTTGCCGGTATGGTGATAATGTAATTATCAGAATCAGTTGTGTTACCATCACTATCGGTGGCATGAACGCGAAGGTGGTAGGACGAACCACTCTCAAGATCGTCCAGAGTGATGACGTGGTCGATGTTGAGATCTTTATCGGTCTTAGCCAAACCGTACACCGGCACCTTGCCATACTCCATCACTGTGGTCGATGGTTTATTCGTCCTCCAGACAACTTGAGTTCCGGTCGGGGTGGTGTTTTGGAATTTCAAGCCATCAATGACCAGAGGTATTCGCTCCGGTGTGGTAATTTCAACAATATCCGAGGTGCCGGTAATTTTGATCTCATTTTGGGAGAGAGTTTTAATATAATACTTGGTCGAAGGTTCCAGTTGCTGGAGGAGCACCGAATGAGTGGTTGATTGGTCAAATTGGCCAACCACTTGAGCCGTCGAACCGGTTTTAGTCAAGGTCGAGGTACCGCTCTCAAGCTCCTCTTTCGCATAAGCGACAAAGGAATCAGAGGTTTGGTCGGTCGTCCACTCTACCAACGCTCGTACACCATATTCTTGTTTCCAGTTATAGATAGTAATCGTCGGTAAGGACGTCACATCAGGAGCAGCCCCGGGGCGAGAGGAGAGAACAGTCGTCGGCCGTGAAATATTTCCCAGAGTGTCGGCCGTTTTAGCCCGATAGGAGTAACGAGTAGTTGAGTCAAGATCAACATCAACATAGGCATTTTTAACCGAGGTTCCGACTTGGGTAAATGTTGTGCCATCAAGACTACGCTCAATTATAAATTCGGAGAAGTTGGCCACTTCAGGATCGCTCCATAGCAATAAAATACGGTAATCGCCGGTATCCAGGCTCGAACCATCCTTAAGGGAAAAATTGGTCGGGGTGGTCAAAATGGAATTATTAACTGTAAGAACATTGCTGTAAGGATCCTTAAACTGGACATAAACAATGCCGGCCTCAGCCAGTTGCCAGCCGCTAACTGTTAACGGTTTACTCGCCAGAGTGGTCCAATCAGACCAGGTTGATTGGTCATTCGAAATTCGATACTGGATTGTCTGTTCGGTGGCACCATCCTCCCGAGCCAGCAAAGTCAGATCAGCTGTCGACGAACCGGTGGCATCGACAATCAAAGCTTGTTCGCCGCTATTAACCCGCGGCGGGTTGGTATCAAGAAGGAAATCCTCTGAGATAGTCGAGCCGGTACCCTGGCCAGTGGTAGCATTAATCTTAACCTTAAAGCCTTGGGTCCCCGTAAAGTACTGGCTGGGAAAGTCGGCATTCGGCGTCCAATAGAGTGTATGCGGATTGATATTAAGTGATCCAGAAACCCCCGCTCCGGCGTCCCCGGTTAAATTTGCAGTGGCGGCATTACTCCAAGCAGCAGTCGTCGGATTGTAGTATGACAACGCAATACTAGAGTCATAGCGCAACCCATAATCAACCTTTACCCGACCATCGGATTGCTGATTTGCCGAGACGTTGCGAGGGGCAATATCAGCCGGTGTCCCGGAAACCTGGGTTGAGCCTGCTCCCTCCACTTCCTGATCAGAGGGATTCTTGTGGACACTCTTTAGGGTATAGTAATAAGTCGTCCCATTGGTTAAACCGGTCACAGTATACTGGCTGGAAGTTGAGGCTGTAACCGTTCGACTAGTAATCTTGCTGCCTAACGAACCATCAACGGTCGATTGATAAACATTAACTTTAGTGATAGCTGAATCAACCGGATTGTCCCAGGAAAGAGTAATCGATTCATGCCCCGCTGTTGCCTGGAGATTGGAAACAGGATGAACCGGCACTACCACTGGATTAGTCGTAGCCTCGGGAATGTTAGAGTTATCACCTCGCAGGGTTGTGTTATCAGCGACCGTGATCGTGTGGTTGCCACCAGTGCCAAAGCGGAAAGTGGAACCGGTAAAACTCTTGCTACCCAGATCGCTTACCTGGAAGGTGTATTTACTGCTCGCCGTATACGGTAAGGTCGCCCGGCTGTCGGTCGAGGTAAAGAAAACACTGCCGACATAATCGGTCTTAACATTTCCCAAGACATCATATGCAGTCACCACCACGTTGGAATCAAGGCCGGTATCGACAACATCGCTGGTCAAAGAGGGCGAGAAAGCAATGCCGATAGTACTGACTGCTGCCGGATTAATCTTAACGTAGAGTGTTGTCTGAACAGCCCCGTCACCATTAACATTCACAACCACACTGCTACCGCCGGTTGAAAGGTTAAAGTCAGTTGCGTCAAAAATGTGGCGACCATTATCATAAGTATCGCTCTTTTCGGTTCTTGTTTCATGGTCTGTATGAGAAGAATTCCAGGTGAAGGTATAAGCATTGTCAGCCGCATCATAAGGAAAGGTACCAACCCCGCCCTCAGCCATCGAAAACCAAACGGAGCCGGTGTAATCATACTTAATATTTCCCCAGGCATCATAGGGAGCGATCGTAACATCATAAGGCGCCTCGGTTCCACCGGCCGGTGAAGTGGAATCCCAGCCATAACCGGCTGTTCCGAATTGGCCACCGGATGATTGGGGATAGTCAGAGGCTAAAAAGACGGAAAGTGCAGCCGGAGTAATTCTAATTGAATATTGGGTAGTTGAATTGGAAATTGATCCATCAGTAATTGCTAAGGTTGCCGCTTCTACCTTTTTTAATTTAATAGTAATCGTTGAGGATGAAACGCCTTCAGTAAAGGTAATTGTTGTGGCGGTTCCGAAATTAACGGCCGTCGTCGTTTTATCTGTCGCTGTCGGATTAGCAACCTGTCCATCTGGTGCCGAAGCGGCGACTGTTGCGCCGGAGAAAGTAATACTTTTATCGCCGGTGTAAGCAGTGGCTGTGTTATTATACTGATCATAAGCCGTAATTGTTCCGGTCAAACTATTCCCGGCAACTACCATGGTTGGTGAACCGGAAAGCGCTAATTGTATCCGCGAGGCAACATCTGGCGAAATTGTTGCCGCTTGCATTGCGTTAGTCCAGGATTGGTCGGTTGGATCAGCGGTCAAGGTGACACTGCCAACCGTTTCATCATAGAAATATACGGTGGCCGT
>DAOOSE010000048.1:0-7388 GCA_035389625.1 bacterium | reverse complement strand
TCTTATCCGGAGCAACAAGCGAAGAAATTTCAACTTCAAATCCTCGCTTCATGAGCTCAACTGCTGTTCTAGCTACACAGATACCAAGCCCGGGTAACACTTTTCCCGGCAAATTCTTATATATTCGGTATTCTTCCATTAGTGCGCTATACTCGATTTTCTGTTTACCACTAAAGCATGGTGACTCTGGGTCAACTAGTGTAAATTGCGTTCCACCTGCGATAACTTTTTTTACCCCGACATCGGAAAGAATTTTACTAAAAGCATCCCACTGAGGCTTGGGCTCTTCAGTGTCTAAAATATTCGGTGTAGCAACCCTATACCTCGTCGGCAATAAGTATGCTTCATTAAAACTTTCCTTTACCCGGCCCTTTATCCATCTCTTTGAAGATTCATAATAATCTTTCTCTTCAAGAAAGAGCATTGCCGGTGTCTCTTGCTTTGATTTTGCCAGATAGTCAGCAATAAAATTCTCGATATTTCTTTCTCTTTCTCCTGTTTGGTAACCCCTGTTACGCCCATACCATGGATGCACCATTACCCTTAATAATCCACCAAAGGCTTGCACTCTTTCAGTCATCCTGGCCTTTTCAACTGAATCGAGTGACAGTAAATCATGCACCAAAAAAGAGAGAGGAATCTCTCCAAGCTCACCTCTAAACTCACTTGGATCGATAAATCGTCTAGTTTCCATAATCACCCTTTCTGAATTAATTATACCTCATAAAAGGCGTGGCAAGAACAACCATAAAAAGCTCAGAAAATTACAAGGCATGCTTTCTGCGTGTATTCTAAGAAATAGATTGGCAATAAGACAGGAGGAAAAGTGGATAAAGGGAGCGGTTGAAGGTGCAGGAGACGTTGCCAAATCAATCATGGACACCACTACCAGTATTGTAAAAGAAGGCACTGAAGATACCGGAGATGTATTTGGGGCAGTGATTGGACTTGGAAAAGATGGCGTGCTCGATGTTACCGAGGGTGTGAAAGATGTTTATGTTGGTGCAGTCAAGGCTCTCGAGGAGTCAGGCAAGATAACAGAGGAAGCAATTGCTGAGGTCACTATGAAAGCAGAGAATGCAATTGGACAAGTCAGCCAAGAAGGCCTCGATAACACTGGTGCTGCTGCCAAAAAAGGCTTGAAAGAAGCAAAAGAGATCATGAAAACCCCTTTCGAGAAATAGGACTTAAATCAAACAAAAAGACCTGCAACTTGCGGGTCTTTTTTGTATTACGTCAACTCAATATTGGTCGGGGTGCGACTTTCACATCGCCCTAAGGGCTCTCTAAAAACCCACGGTTTTCAGCACTTTCCTATACGGGAAACTTCCGTTTCCCGACCCCTTCCCTCAGTTCTGCGTCTGCGTCTATCTATGGTCGGGGCAGGCAGACTTGAACTGCCGACCTCTGGACCCCCAGCCCAGCGCACTAGCCAACTGTGCTATGCCCCGATTGATCCTGCTTACAATACACGTTTTTGCCTTTTTTGTGAATATTGATACAATAATCCTATGAAAATAATTCTTGCCTCAGAATCTTTTCCACCAAATGTTTCTGGTGTTGCTGTTGCGACTAAAAACGTAGCAGAACAATTGAGTCAGCGCGGGCACGAAGTTTATGTTTTTACTCCAGGAAAGGTTACTTCGGCTTCGATTGACAGACATTATACTGACTACACCGTTTTCCGTCTGAAATCTCTCAAAAATCCCTTCCGCAAAAACTACAGATTTACTTTTATCGGCAAATCAATTTTGCGGCGAAAATTATTAGAGATAAAGCCAGATATTATTCACCTACAAGACCCGGCCTTTATTGGCACATTGCTTCGCGATCTTGGAAAAGAACAACATATTCCTGTTGTTATCACAAACCATTTTAGCCTTGAATATGCTTTGTCATATATTAAGTTTGCGCAGGCACTTACTCCGTTACTGAAAAAGCAGCTCTGTAGCTATCTGTCCAAATTTTACAATCAATGCAACACGGTCATCACACCCACTGAAACGTTTCGAAGGCAGGTAGAAAGTTGGGGCTGCAAAGTTCCTACAATTGCAATATCAAATGGTTTAGCACTCGAGCGATACCAGAAACATTTTTCAAAAGAGGAAATTGATAAAACAAAATTAGTTTTTCATCTTCCGGACAATCCACTGATTCTCTATCTCGGACGCATCGATAAGGACAAGAGCATTGATGTCCTGATCAAATCAATGCCGAATGTATTAAGCAAAACAAACGCACATCTCGTCGTGGCAGGACTTGGAGATGAACTACCCGCAATAAAAAGACTTGTATCGGAGCTAAAACTTGATAACTCTGTGACGTTCTTAGGATTTATTGACCACGATTCAGAAGATTTCATCAAGCTCTATAAAGCGGCCTCCGTCTTCGCTATTCCTTCGACAATAGAAACCCAAAGCCTGGTAACACTGGAAGCACTTGCAAGCGGACTTCCTGTTGTTGCGGCAAATGCCGGAGCACTACCAGAACTTGTCTATCACAATAAAAATGGATTTCTTTTCAAACCCGGGGCATACAAGGAATTGGCAGATAATCTCATCACAATATTGATGGACGACCAAAAATCAAAACAATTTTCAAAAGCTTCTTTTGATATCGTGAAAGAGCATGCTATTAGCAAGAGTATCGATAAACTACTCGACCTCTATCAAAGTGTTATTTCCAAAAAATAGAGAACTAAATTAGTAATTAGTAATTAGTAATTAGTAATTAGTAATTTAAAGATTCTTACTCCCCCATTCATGAGAATGGCCCTCTGCCCGAAGCAAAATTGGTCCTATTTGAAATAGGTGGGCAGCCGCACACAAGCACCACAATGCTTACGAATCTAGGCTTCCCAATGTATGTGATATTAGCCCAATTTTTTATCATGACAGAGAGCCAAGCAAATTGTATCAAAATTCCCTCATGCGTCAACAGCGAGAACTGCAGCCTTATTTGTTTACATCTGCTATCTTTGTTACAATGAAAACACTTATTCCTTTTGGCAATGATCCCCATCTTGCCAATCACTGATTTAAGTGTCTGATCAATATGGACAAACACCAACTATTCATACGAGCCGCTTTTTTGGCCACTAAGGTTCCTCCACCAGGGACCGTACTTTGCTGCGGCAAGGAAACACTTCCGGATCTCGATAACGGTTTTCTTTTCTATCTTGTAGAGTCAAACGCTTCATCACAACTAGCAATTGGAGAGATAATTACCAAAACAATACGCTCGACACTTGGAAGTTACAGCAAAGAGATCACCTACTTTGAAAGCTTGCTACAAAAGATTAATACCCAATTGGAAAAGATTCCCCTTCTGTCTTCTCTAAACTTCAATGCAATCGTCGGAGTCGTCGAGGATAGCGAAATTTCACTCTCCCAAATCGGACACATCACGGGGTATATATTTCGCAAAAACAAGATTTCTTCTATGACCGAAAGGGGACCCGAGACCAAGCTCTTCACCGATGTCACCAGCGGAAAGATTGTTGAGGGTGACCACATTGTCTTTGGCAATGCTGATTTATTTAACCGCATCTCACTGGATCGGATCAGACACTTGACGCTCCTTAACAATGCCCACGAAGAAATTTTATCTTTGGCCCGGACACTCAGAAAAGTCAAGGCTCAATATTCAAACGCAATTATCCTGGAAGCTTCGACCGAAGAAAATGACCAAGCTGACTTAGGTGTACCAGATGTTGTATTTCTAGACGAAAGTCAGGATTCGTTCCTGCATATATCTAAGAAGAAAATTCTTCCAATCGCTCTTATGCTTGGAAAGAAGGCCGGTAAATTAAAAGAAAAATCCGGTCAGATATCAAGAAAGGCAAGTTTAGAATGGCACCAAAATTATGGGCCGAAAACAAAAGAGTTATTCTCCAAAGGAAAAGCAGCTCTCAAAAAATCGACTGCTAAGAGCGCGAGACCCAACCTTGAAATTACTGATTCCCACAAAGTTACAAAACCCGCCTTTAAAGCCAAAAGCTACAAGCACAAAGGTGCTAGTAAATTTCAAATTGACACTATTTTATTGGCAATGAAAACCGCAGGCAAGAAAGTCATTCCTTTTGTTCGCGAATTATTCGCTGAGCAGAATAGAAAATATCTATATTTGGTATTGGTCGGCTTCTTGCTCATCTTCGGGTATAGTAAGATCCAATCCAACAACACGGTTCGCGAAGTAAAAACAAAGGAAATCCAAACACTTAATTCTTATGACAAAGCACTTGAAACTTTCAATGATGCAAAAAACGATGTCTTGCTTGGTAAACCGGGAAGCCTTGAAGGTGTATATGAAGCGCTTTCATTAGCAGAGAAATCATCTGGAGCTCCCGAAAACAAAGAAAGGGCAGAAAAACTTTCCAAGGACATAAAGGCTTTCGTTGACGAACGTACCAAAACTGTTCGCTTTGAAAATTCACCCAGCTTTGTCTTCGGTGAAAACGTCAAGCAGATAACTCTCGGCGGCTATGAAATATATGGGTTTGGCAGCGATGGAAAAATATTCATGGCTGACGCGCGCGATAAAGAAAGCAAGCTTCTCACTGTTATCCCGGAGGAAAACGGCTCAATCGTTGATATAACTTATTCAGAATCCTCTAAAAAGCTACTCGCATATACGGCAGCAAAAAGAATATTTGCAATAAACCCCACCGATCGTAGCATTGACGAACTAAAAGTAAGTGATGATGGCGCTGGCTGGGAAGAAGCCAGTAGCATAGCGGTCTATTCGTCTAATATTTATCTTCTATCAGGCGCTACTGGTGAGGTTTGGAAGCACATTCAGCACGATAATGGCTTTTCAAAGGGAACTTCCTACGCTAACAATAAAAAGGTTAGTATCAAAGATGCCGTCGACCTTACGATAGATGGCAATATGTACGTTTTCAAAAAAGATGGTACAGCAATCAGATTCACCAAGAGCTCCCCTGATCTAGACTTCTCTATCAAGAATATCCCGGAACCGAGCGAAAAGATCACTGTTCCTTCAAAAATTGTGAGCGGAGAGGAAACCAACTATCTTTTCCTTTTAGACCAGGGTGACAACCGAATAATAAAACTTGATAAAACCGGTGAATTTGCCAATCAATATGTATTTGATAAAATGACGCTTACTGATTTTGTGGTGAACTCCAAGATCCAAAAAATTTGGGGACTTGCCGACGGCAAAATTGTCGAGGGAAATCTTTAGATAGTACTAAGTTGAAAGTACTAAGAAGAAATAAGACCGCGAGATTGCTCACTGTCATTGCGAGGAGCGATTTAGCAACGAAGCAATCTATCAAAAAGACGAAGATTGCCGCTCCTCGTAAGCCTCCGATGGCTCGCAATGACGTAACAGTGAATAATTGAAAATCCCCATCAATAAGGCGGCTTGTTTTTGCTATATAAACTACTTTATCTTGAAGTATTTCAGTTTGCCAACCTGAATAATTGTGCCTGATTTGATTGATACTTCTTTTGCAATACTGTCGATTTTTTCTGAATCAATCCTAATGCCCCCCTGCTCGATCAAACGACGAGCCTCGGAGCGACTTTCCAATGCTTTTAGCTCAACGAGCAAGGAGACAGGATCATACTTCCCATGCTTTATCTCAATAGCCGGAATATCAGTTGGAATTTCTCGCTTACTAAACACTGCAATAAAGCGATCCTTTGCCTTATTGGCATCAGCAACGTTATTATATATAGCTACAATTTTATAAGCCAACTCCATCTTTAGATCACGCGGATTCTCTTGCTTCAAGCGCAAAGCAATTTGCGCGATCTCTTCCTCGCTCAAGTCTGTGCAAAGCTCAAAATATGGCAAAATCATTTCGTCAGGGAGAGACATGACTTTTCCAAATTGAATTTCGGGTGCCTCGCTTATACCGATATAGTTATCCAGCGACTTACTCATTTTTTCCTTACCATCCAGGCCAGCAAGCAACCTCATAGTGATCACTTCCTGTGGTGTTTTTCCCATCTTACGCTGAAGATCCCGTCCAGCAAGCATATTAAACTTCTGGTCAGTTCCGCCCATTTCAACATCTGCCTCAAGTGCTATCGAGTCATACGCTTGCATAATAGGATAAAGCAACTCGTGTATTCCGATGTCGCTACCGTTTTTCAATCTTTTTTCAAAGTCATCCCGCTCAAGAATCTGAGCAGCTGTAAACTGAGCTACGAGTCTCAAAATGTCATCGAATTTCATTTTACTAAACCATTCCGAGTTGTATCGAACCTCCGTTTTTTTCAGGTCAAGGACCTTCCCAACCTGATCGAAATAGGTTTTGGCATTAGAAGCAATCTCTTCATCTGAAAGCATTGGCCTAGTCTTACTTTTTCCAGAAGGATCACCAATTTTCGTTGTAAAATCACCAATCAGAAAAATCACGGTGTGCCCAAGATCCTGAAACTCACGCAACTTTCTCAGTGTCACAGCATGTCCCAAGTGTATATCAGGGCGAGTTGGGTCGACCCCAAGCTTAATCCGAAGCTTCTTCCCTGTATTGAGCCTTGATAACAAGCTCTTCTTATCAATGATTTCTTCGATTCCCCTATTTGAAATTGATTGCTCCATCTCACTCCTAGAATTATCCGCAGTTATTTTTAGCCCATGCATTACCCACTATTCAGTAAAAATTAAAGGATGGTATTTGCTTTTTGGCTTAACTATTGTTTACACAATACCAAGCAAGTTGTATAATGTAAAGAATGAAACAGGAATAATTTTCTTATGAAATTCAAACTTTCCCAAAAATTAAAAGAATCGTTTTCACCCAAACAAAGAAAGCATTTGGGGCGCAATATTTTAATATATTCTGCATACACTGGGCTGGCCTTTGTCATTGCTATCGCTGTCGCCTTTGCCTGGTTTTCCAAGGATTTGCCCACCCCATCGAAAATCGCCAACAGAAAGCCGGCAATCTCAACTAAAATTTACGATCGTACCGGGGAAATCCTTCTTTATGAAACGGGTGAACAACGGCGGACAATTGTGACTAGCGATCAAATCTCGCAACACCTCAAAGATGCCACTGTCTCGGTAGAAGATCCGAATTTTTACAAACACCATGGAGTAGATTTTGTAGCTATCGTAAAGGCTATCGGGGGTCGAATTCTAGGAAAGACTAACGTTACCCGCGGTGCCTCAACTATCACACAGCAATATGTCAAAAATGCACTTCTCACCTCTGACCGTTCACTTATAAGAAAAGGCAAAGAGGCAATTTTGGCTGTCGAGCTCGAGTTTATGTTTAGTAAAGATCAAATTCTTACCATGTACCTAAATGAGATTCCCTATGGTAATGGTGCTGCCGGAGCCGAGGCAGCAGCCCGCATGTATTACGGAAAACCAGCAAAAGATCTTACTTTGGCCGAATCGGCAACATT
>DAOOSE010000047.1:0-7396 GCA_035389625.1 bacterium | reverse complement strand
TTTTATTGATAACTTCATACAACCGAAAAAGTCCAACATGTTATGGACCGCTACAAAATGTTGTTGCCAGACGTTAAAGGTGCTATCTTAAACAAAGAAAGATGACAATAAATATGGAGATTAATGTGAGCGAAGAAATATCACCAATCCCTAATATAAGCAATCAACAAGAAGATCAGAAAGCGCAAATAGCCGAAGAAACTGGAGAAAAAGAAACGACACCAGAAGAGATTGCTCTTCAGAAAGTGATAAACTTTGCCGAGCGGGGCATGCATTATCGTGGTCCGATTGGCCTTGGTTTTCATGAGCTCGCTACAGGACCAGACCGCTGGTGGGGTGATCGGCTCCATATTGGTATACTTTATGCTGAACAGGTTCTCAATCAAGGTATACTCTCGCATGATTTGGCAAAGAGAGCCGGTATAGAACGTTCTCCATATGGCTATTCACCGGATGACCCAACCATGTCTTATACTGGATCTAATGCTGTAGCCCTATATCCGGCAAGTACCTATCTTCGCCATAAAGAAGGTGGCTTTCCAATGGAATTCCATGAATTCAGTTTCATTTGCAAGTATGATAGAAGTGATTATCATCAGGCTCAAGAAGATAGTGGAGAGGTCGAGGTCAAATCACGTATCCGGCCAAATGACATTGTTGGTGTTGCAATTTACAGTAAATACCTAAATGCAGAATTTAGTGGTATGGGGCCCAGAGATCGTGATCTCGATGAGTACCCAGAATACAAAAAACAGGCAGAACGTATTGCCAAAGCAGTGGGTATTGATCCTCCGAGCTGGTCCGGCGACTTACCTGATCATGAAGATTTTGTTAATCGCCTCAAGAAAGCCTTAGGATATGAAAATGTTGTGACTGTTGGAGATTACCTTAAACGCCTTGGAAATAAATATACTATTCCGGTTTACACTGATGACGAAGGTGGCCTTGGCCTCTATTGGCCAGAAAAAATTTCTAGCGCTGATATGGGCAAGTTTCCATCACCAGATGAGATAGATTGGGAAGCCGGAAATCATTAAATCCTTAAATTTTCAGAGCTTGCAGTAGCTATTGAGTTCTTCGCCAAAAAACCTCATATTCAACAATGTTCTGGCAGAGCAGAATATCCTATTTGGTTAGCCTGGCTAATGTATAAATTTCAAAAATGTACTAATATTAATTGGCTTGAGTTATAAACATTTTGCAAAAATGAAAAACCTGTTATTATCTAAAATAAGACAGGAGGGAAAATGAGCGGTAATACGATCGAAGTACCAACTTCTAGCAATGTGACCTATGAAGATGTGGCTAATTTTTTTATTGCTTTAGCTAATGAAACTGGTGACATAATCACTAACCTTAAGTTGCAGAAACTGGTTTACTATGCCCAAGCGTGGTATCTTGCGAATTACAAGAAGCCATTATTTGATGAGGACTTTGAGGCGTGGATTCACGGACCAGTGATTCCTGATTTGTACCACAAGTACAAAAGTTTTGGCTATTCTCCCATCGAAACCAAAATTGATTTTTCATCTGTTGAAAATTTAGATAGTACAGTCAAGGAATTTTTGGCAGAAGTGGCAAAGATCTATATGACCCATGGCGCGTATGAGCTAGAAGCGATGACACATCAGGAACAGCCTTGGATAGACGCACGAGATGGTTGCGAACCAGACGAGAACTGCAGTAATGTGATTCCCAAAAAATCGATGATGGAATTTTATGGCGCAAAGATCTCGTCCTAAATTTAACCCAACTCTTGTCAATCAGGCTAGCAGTCTGATAAAACCAACTCTAATCGATAAAGAGCAAAAGGTTTCTTTTAATTTTAGGCGTTTACAAGTAAAGGAAACAAAGTTTGATTATTCTTCTTGCCAAGTTAGCTACTTCAATACCCTCATTGATAGGCTTAAATGTTTATCAGGTATGACACGAAAGGAAATGACGCAGCCGTATAATAACAAAACCCTGAGGTGTCACCAAACAGATTTTTCAGATAGGAGTGTAACCGAAGATAGCTTTGGGATACTTGGTGAGGATGTTGATGCAGATGCTTGGCAATTTGGGTTAACTGTCAACCAGCATGGACGAGTTCACGGTTACTTTGTCGAAAACGTCTTCTATGTAGTCTGGCTTGATCCAAAGCATGAGCTTTGTCCAGGGCAGAAACACTAGACCGTGATCAAATTATCCAACCTGCTGAAGAAGCTGTCGAGTTCTTCGCCAATAAACCCCATCATTTAGCAATGTTCTTATAGCCGAAGTTGAGGGGAGCCAAGAAAAAAGCACGTCAGAAATGAGGTGCTTTTTTCTTAACTCAAATATTGATAGTAATTCAATTAAATTCTTGTAAAAGTGTAAAACCGAGCTTATTGGAGAACCGTTGTATATATTTACTAATTATGCAACTTCTTGAGGTATAATTACTCCCAAAAGGAGACCTAATGACCAATAGGTGTTAGAATATAAAAAAGGAGCAAATGGAAAAAGAAGTTGAGAAGAGTGTGGTCGCCAAGGAAGTGAGGAGTGAGTCAAAAGATTCAGTGAAGAACGAACCCAAAAGCCCCTGGAAATCTTTTTGTTGCGGAGGGTGCGTCACTCTTCTGGTATTGGCCATAGTTGCTTTTGTTGCCCCAAGATACCTTGGTGGATTCAGCCTCTCCAATATTACAAAATCACTCGACAACATCGGCAAAGAAGAGGTAAGTACTCAGACACCCAAAAAGGCGAATAAAAGCTACTCCCCTATGTCTAAAAATGAGCTCATAAATTACTTCGCTACAGAAACAACCACATATGGAGACAATACTGTGAAGTTATCCCGATGGGACAAGGACATTAGGATTAAAATTGAGGGTGAACCAAATGCCGAATATTTGGCCGAACTTGACTCCTTCATCTCTAGGTTCAACACAAACAGCACAAGCATTAAAATGTTTAAAGTGAGCTCTGACTCCAACCTAACCATTCGATTTGGAACGGGCAACAAAATCGGATTGGCCGCTTTCTCGGCGGGGGATGACTGCAAGATCGATGGCGCACTGGTCGAAGTGGGACCTGAAGCTGATATGGTCGAAACCCTTCCCGACTACATAGTGAACCACGAGATGTTTCATGCTCTTGGCTTCGGAGGCCACTATCGAAGTGAGGAAAGCTGCACACTGATGTCAGCCTGGCACTGTTCCGATTCTTTCACCAAAAATGAGGATAGATTAATTCAAATGATGTACAACTCCAAAATCCCTGTCTGCTCCGACGCTAATCAGATCAAAACCTTCTTTGCGTCCAATTTTAAGTAGCACAACTATAACACGCAGAGAACAAGATGAGGAAATAGTTCGAAATTATTTTTGGTTTAGCGCATTGACTAAATTTCAGCTTTATGCTATCATATAAACAAGTTTAATTACTGGTCTCGCATCCTTGAAGTTTATGGACTAAAGATCGGCCGTAAAAGACTAAGGTCGATTTTTAAGTAAATGCTAAAGGAACACATGCAAAACGAAAAGAACAAGCTGTTTGTCAGCAATCTTTCTTTTGACGTTGACAGCTCTCAGCTTGAGGCGATGTTCAGCGAAATCGAAGGCGTCAATGTTATCGAAGCCAAGATTATCACTGACCGAGAAAGCGGAAGATCCCGCGGTTTCGGATTCGTAACTCTTGAGACAGAAGAGATGGCCGAGAAAGCTATTACCGAAATGAACGGTAAAGTTGTAAACGAGCGACCTCTTACAGTCAACATTGCCAAGCCTATGGAAAAACGCGATAATTTCAATCGCGGTGGCGGAAACAGATACTAATAGAACTCTTTCGAGTGATATTAACAAAAAACACCCTTTCGGGGGTGTTTTTTGTTAATGATCAACTTATGAGCAAAACATCGCTTGCATTATGTGAAAATTGTGATTTTTCCCCCACTTTGTTAGAATGATTGCATAATTATTTAAAAAGAACTAAAAAGGAGAGGAAATGACAGAAGAACAGGGATCAGCTACGCCGGCGCAATCACAGGCACCAGTAAAGTCGAGTGGCGGAAACAAGAATGTCATCATTATCGTTGTTGTGATCCTCGCAGTCTTATTGGTAATTGGCTATATCGCCCAATCCTTTTTTGCTCGAAAAATTGGTGAGAACGCTGCCGAAAAAATTCTTGAGGCTAGTACTGGCGGAAAAGTCGACATCGACACCAAAGATGATGGCAGCGTAAGTGTCAAAACCGAAGACGGCAACTTCTCGACAGGTTCAAAGACAGAGTGGCCCTCCGATCTTCCAAGTGACGTACCAAAATTTTCTTACGGAACACTCACCTATGCCTCGAATAGCGCCGATGTCTGGTCAATAGGTGCCAAAGATGTCAAATCTTCCGATAGCGATAAGTACGTTTCCTCTATCACCGGTAGCGGCTGGACATCGAGTGGGGACTTCTCAATGTCGGGAACGACCATCACAAACTACGAAAAGGGCTCATGGCTACTTACTTACACTTACGAATCAGGGAATAGTAATGCTCAGATCACAGTAAGCAAAAAGCTTCAGTAGGAGCTCGAGATTAATTCAAGAAAAGGCCGATCTTGCAGATCGGCCTTTATGTTTCACTCAAACGGGGGATCCTGATTTACATCGGCCTCGCGATAAACATGGTAAAATAATTTCCGCTAACACCAATACCTAAATCCTGTCCAAAATTAGCTAGAATATTTGCCTTGTGCCCCGGACTTTCCATCCAGGCATCGACAAGTCCTGCTTCACTTCCAAAATCACCTTTAGCCAGATTTGCACCAGCCTTCGAATAATTATATCCGGATTTATCGATGAACGACCAATCTGTAGTGCCATCAGGGGCAGTATGTGCAAAGTAATTGTGATCTGTCATGTGTTTCGACTTTGCTGCTGCAGCCGATCCCAGAGCACTATTAAGTCTTACCTGACCAAGCCCATTCTTTTGGCGCTCAGCATTAATCAAGTTGGCAATCTTTTCCATTGAATAACTGCTTTGACTCGTAGCCGGAATTATTGCCGATGGCTTTGGAAACATATTTGTAGCAACTGGCTTCACTACTGTAGGTCTGCTGGCATTCACAAAACGTTGCTTGATACTCTCTCGTCTTTCATTTCTCTGCTGTAGAAAAGATTGCCATCTCGTCTGCCTAACAGATCGTTGTGACGCTGCATTTGCATATCCCACGCTTATAAAGACTAAGCACACGGCTGCGAGTACCATTAACTGCTTTTTTCTCACTCATTTCCTTTCTCAATAATTTAAAAGCCAACATGCGGCGCGAGGCCTATGTTAGCATAGTAAGTTAAGAGTGAGTCAAGTCAGCCGACCATCGTTCTATCTTTGGAGCTAGAGCTAGATTGAACTTATTGACGATACTGCTGCACAACGGTGCCAATAATATCAATGGATTAATTGCGTAAGCAAAAATATCGGCCGCTACGAAGCAGCCGATATTTATTACAACAGGCAATCAAGTTTAACCCTATCTCATCTTATCCTGGTCTTGATCTGGAGCTTTTAGTTCTTCGTCGTCAAATTTTGGCTGGCCTACATAAACAGAGCTTACAAGAATATCTAATACATCGTTTCTTCTTGCTTCTTCAATTGCTGCATGCGTAATCAAATCTCCAGTGTTCAGTATAATATTATCATCTTGATCATAAATGACTCGGGTGACCGGTCGGCCCAAGGCTCGATCAATTCGCTGTTCCTCAATCTCCTCGCGGGCACGGACTCGCCAATCTGTTGCCCTCGATTTTATCTCATCCCAAATGTTTTTTGTTTTTTCCTTAGTGCCTGTTTCCTGATAATATTGGCGAGCATTAGATACTGCCTTCGATGTTTGTTCTTTTGTAGTCCCCGCAGCCTTCTCGATTTTTTGGCCAGTCTCTTTTGCTGCTTTTTTCAACCCCCCTTCCTGCTCCTGGAAATCTTGAACCACACTATCAGGCACAAAAACGACATCCCTTCCGACCGTAATAATGTGCATGGGGGGCAAATACGATCGACCGGTATATGCATCAGCAAATAATCCGCCACTAACCTCATACTTATCAATTTTGCCACTCTTTTCGTCAAAGATGATATCTACGACCTTACCCAAGTTTTCTCCTCCCTCGGTCATGATTTTTCTTCCCTTTATGTCGATCCTGTTAGATAGCAAATCCTTGATAGCATCATCCTCCTCTACGAAAATTACATCCGAAACATTTTCAATTGTAACGGCATCAGGCCCAATTGCTTTGATTTTTCTCATAGGTATTACCCTTGCCTTTGCAATCAACCCTTCGTGCCTTACCAAGAAACCCAAAATCTTTCCTGATAGAGGATTATAAATAATATCGTCTATATCCTCCACTATTTTTCCCTCATCATGCGCAATAACAGGCTTACCCTTCAAATCACTTGCTTTTTGCATGGCAGCCTCCATAAGATTAATGTGTGTTTTGCATTTTAAAAATATCTGACTGCCAGAAAAAAAATAGTTCAACTTTAACAAAACTCTAGAAGTTATTTTGTGGGATCAGTTTTCCAAAGATCACGGATTTGTTGTTCATTTGATTTCAGTGGAACTCCCAGGTTGTAGAGCAAATTGATAGCTTTTTTGTCAATATCAGTTAGTTGAGCCCCGGTGTTATAGTTTAGCAACGGCACACCCATTACACTGGTTTTCTGCAGATCCGAGTGCCCGAACCCTATGGCATGAAACATCTCATGTTTGATAGTGTAGCAGTCACTGGTGTCTTGAGAGACTGGATAAATGATGTCCGCCCCGGTGATTTCTCCGGCATCATTTTCATGTGTGTTAGCCGAAGCGCGAACATCCCTCTCTGTTGGATCGATCCAATCATCCGGCATCACATATAGTTTAATATCGGCCAGAGGAGCATTTTCCTCCAGTTTCACTGTTTTACTAACAGCGTTAAAATCAGCAATGAAGCTACGCGTGCAAGAGAGAATTCCCTCACCCAAATCACTCTCCTTTCCCCCAACATAGACTTTACTCTTTGTCCACCTGTAGAGTGGAGATGCAGGTGTCCCCTTGAAAGTGTGAAGGGCAATTTCGATAAAAAAATTAAGCTCTTTTTCCCAAACAGCCGCTGCTTCTACGGCAGGATCAGGCACATCTGGTGCCGGCTCGGAGGGAGGCGATGGAGGTGGATCAGCAGGTGCTGGAACAGTAACCTTTGGCTTGCTTGGGGTAGTTGACTTTGGCGCCGGTGTTTCCGAGGGTGGTAGGGGGATGGCAGAATCAACCGGAGGCACAGTCGGCAGCTGCACTTCTTCTGTTTTTCGCTCCCTAAAATTGCTATCTGCATAATAAATAATGAATTTTTGATAGATCGACCAGACCAGCAGCACAACAACAAAGATCACGACCATCCGATGGATAATTTT
>DAOOSE010000046.1:0-7522 GCA_035389625.1 bacterium | reverse complement strand
CGGCAACAAAATTCCTATACGACCAGTTCCAGGCTTCACCCACTGCAAAGCACGTTCCAAAAACAGCACTTCTGGGGGCACTCCACCGGTATTCATATTACCGGTACTACGATAACCGCCATCCTCATCCCGCTCCCAGACATTTCCCAATTCGTAGCGCCTCAAGATCGAAGTGTCACTGACTGTATCCTGCGTCGAGAACCATGGATTGAGCAAAACCACGTCCATACTTCCCAGTGATATCGCAGGTCGAGCTGTTTCGATACCGTCTAAATCTCCATCGGGAAAACTGCGAGCATCAATCCGGAAAATGCGTCCAGGGTTGCCTATAGTGAACAACAGATTCATACGGCTTGTGACCACCAAGAATGGATCGATATCACAACCAAGTGCATTACCGGCCGCCCAGGCAGCTGTTTCACGTTGTGCTTGCAATATCTGTTCGTTGTTAGCCATTTCAGGAGTTGTACCCAT
The DNA here is from genome assembly GCA_035389625.1 of bacterium. GTDB lineage: Bacteria > Patescibacteriota > UBA1384 > XYA2-FULL-43-10 > 1-14-0-10-43-13 > DAOOSE01. Next base: position 7,048 of record DAOOSE010000046.1, on the reverse strand, counting down.
AGATGCTAAATAAATTTTGAAAATATGGGTCGCGGTCATGGCTAAGAAGGTGCCAGTCCCGCTAGAACAATCCATTATGCGTTCATTCGGTTTAGGATGAAGCATTTGCACTGCCAGATCGGCCACATTTAGCGGTGTAGGATAGCGCCCTTCCCTCCCGTCCATCACACTGCGGGCAATAGCACGGAATGCACTTGTTCGGTATCGGGGTTGAGTTTCACTAAAAGAGTAGCGGCTCAGCTCAGACACTACCCGAGCGGTTTCTTGAGAAGACAGCGTTAAATCCCAACCTCGTGTCAGTAAGCCGGGTTGCCAAACTTTAGCAGCAGTGATACATTCGTTGATGCGTCGCTGAATGGCCTGTTGCCCAGCATCTGTAAATGGTTCATCTCCTTTTATCCAAAACTTGCGCTGTTCAATCGATAAAGTTTCATCATAAATCTTTGCTAACAATAAGACAGCCAACTGTTTGAAAGAATCCTTATGATCGAGCCCCAAGTTTCGATTCAGATACTGACGACAACGCATAACCGCGTCCTCTAGATCCTCAGCATCCGCACTGACCTGGATAACCCCGCCTGTACGATCTAAATCTGAAGTGCGTTCTCCAGGTACCGGCCAAACACCGAGCGGCTTGAGCCGCCCCTCGAAACGTGTACGCTCAATTTGAAACAGGAACTCTTCCTGGCCGTTAGTCCACATACCAAGCGTTGCCGAAGAAATCAATTCCAATAATTCCTTCAGTTCTCGAAGATCATCTTCTGCCTCGGTTATAGAACGCAGCCTATCACGCTTCTTCTGGTTCCTACAAACGATAATGCGTTGCAGATTGTCATTTGTATGCGCACAATCAGGTCGAAAAATGGCAATATCAATACGTTTACGCCTCTGCCCCGGGATCTGAGGGTTGAAATTCGTCTCTAAGTCAGCACGGTCAAACCCATAGCTCTCAATTAGTTTGCGTAGTACCTTCTGTGCCAGCAATTTCTTGGCAGAAGCACTTTCTTTGTTCCCCGTCAGAATGTCAATAAAGAAATTATCCGGACTGTTGTCCTCGACATTTTCTTGCGGAGTCTCAATAATATCGTCATTCTGTTCGCTCATGCGTCGTGTTCCTTAAGGAATTCTCGATATTTCTCTGCGATTAACGGCAAATCATTATCCTCAATTTTCTCACTCCGGGTTAAAGTGCGTTCCACAAAACTTCCACCGATACGGATACGTTCAATATATTTACGAGCCTCAATAATCTCTTCCCCATCCGGTGTGCGCTTGAAAAGCTTATTACCACGACGGTCAACACCCACCTTCTCAGCCACAGCCATAAATACTGGGTACTTCTCCGCCCTTCCAAAGGCCTCTGTACGCTTTTCCTCTTCGCTTTTACGTCGTAGAAACAACAGACTTGTAAGGATATTAACATTAGCTTCAGCGATAAAGGCTTCTACCGGCAAATCGATAGAGGCAAGCACCTGAGCTTCGCGCATAATCCACCAACGGATATATTCGGCTGCTGGGTTACCGAGTATGCCGTCTGGCAAAACAATGCCCATGCGGCCAGTACCCGGCTTGAGCCATTTCAGACAACGTTCAACAAAGAGGACTTCAGGAGCGACGCTGCCTTTTAGTACACCTGTATTTCGAAAACCACCTTCACTATCCGACTCCCAGGTATGCGCCAAATCATACTGTTCAAGAATGTGTTTGTCTGTAATCGGGATATCCGCTCCGAATGGTGGATTGGTCATAACAATATCGAAACTCCCGAATTCAATCTCTTTCTTAGCCTTGGCCAGATCAGTTGTATGCCCATTCGGGAACTCAAGAGAATTAATATGATAAATATGCCCCCGGCCATCACCGGCCATCACCATATTCATTTGGGAAGCTCGAATAAGAAATGGGTCAAAATCTGCGCCAAACACTTGATTGGCTGCATATTCTTTAAGTTGTTCATGAACGGTTAAAAACTCCGTCGTACTCTCCAAGCCAGCCTGACTATTTTGTTCATTCCGAAATTTTCTGAGCATATGAGCGAGGGTAGCAACCAGAAATCCGCCGGTTCCACATGCAGGATCCAAAAGAATCTCATCCTCCTTAGGGTTGAGCATATTAACCACAAGCTTTACTACACCTCTTGGAGTAAAATACTGCCCACGGTCTCCACGCAAGTTCACACCCACCAATTCTTGATAGGCCACACCCTTGGCATCAACATCTGTGCGGGTGAAATCGTACTTAGCTAATTCTGAAACAATAAAGGCAAGGGCGCGATCAGAAAGCGCGATCTCTTCGTTACCACGAAATATATTTTTGTACTGCTTTTTGACTTCAGTGAAAAGCTCCTCAATACGCTTACGAATTACCTTGCGGCCCTTCTCGTCAAATTGTTCTTTTGGCCCAGCCCAAAAGCGACGCTGCCAAGCCTGCCTTTGTTTATTTCGTAGATTCTCGTCGTGCATTTTACAAAAAATTAGATAAAGAAACTGCCAGAAGGCTGCGTCCTTCGGCATCCCCTCGTTGCCGTGAATAAAATTGTGACAACGACGGAAGGTAATCTTTAGCATTTCATTATCAGCTACACGAATATGCGCATCAGATACAACTTCTTTTGTGCCGATGGACTCTTCCGCCATCGGCCAGTCCCCGATAGGATTGCATTTCGTTTCAAAGCGTTTTTTTTCCTTTTCGAGAAAGAAAAACTCAAGACCGTTGGTCCACAGCCCATACAAAACTGCTTCGACCTCACTCATAATTACTTCGATCTCATCAAGATCCTTTGCTGCTTGTTCAAAATCACGAATACGAACGGCACCCTTGCCGACATTGGGCTCGGGTCTACAAAGAACTGCCCGACCAAGATGCTCAATCGAATGCTCTTTATCATGGTGAAAAATGGCGATATCCACCTTCTTACGCCCTCCGATGGAAAAATCTAACTCCATATCTTCAGGAGAAAAACTGTATTCGTGAATCAAGGCGCGAACCACTCGTTGACGCACCAGCTCCTTCTTTGTTTCCTTGATCTGCTTTCCGGAAACATAGTCAAGGGTGTATCCGGCCGGGATCGTATTCTCGGCTTGCTTTTTCTTCCTACTCATAAAGGAATCCTATCTCTGAAATATAGATCATTTCTGCCCTTCTTTATCTAAATTTTGAATTGTATGTTTTTGTTTTTCGATCCAAGAATCAATATCCTTCCGAGTAAAACGCCATTGACCTCTAACTTTAAACGCCGGTAATTCATCAGACTGCGCCATAGAGTAGATGGTTTTCACACCAACTTTCAGTAGGCGTGCTACGTCCTTAATTTTTAAAATATCCTCGTTTGGCAAAGGAGTAACCCCGGACTCGGTCAATGTTGATTGCCTCTTGACACCTAAGTATATATCTATTCTAAAAGAAAATATGGTATTAGCAACCAAATATGATTATATTTCACTAATAGAAACTAATTAAATTTAGTGTTGCAAAACACTAAACATAAGTTAAAATACCAACATATGAATAAATTCGGAGAAACTATACGCGAACTACGTACCGCTCAAGATTTAGGGCTTAGAGAAACTGCAACAAAAGTAGGAATATCGCCAGCATATTTAAGCCGAATAGAACGCGGCAAAGAAACGCCTCCTCGTCCTGAGATTATCCAATCTTTGGCAAAAATACTTGCAGCTGACCCCGATGTCCTTTTCAGACTTTCCTCATCCACAAATCCAGATTTAATCGAATATATAAATCTCAACCCTGAGCTGCTAAAATTATTCCGCTATTTCAAAGAGAAGTCATTTTCCGCAGAAGAAATATCCAATGTATTTTTCGCTGCACGAAAAATTAAATAGAAATTTAAATCGCATACTCAAGAACCTCGTCAGTTTTTCTCAAATCCACCACACCATAAAAATTACACCCCCCCTAAAATCTAGTAATAGCTATCTGATACATTAACTCGATAGCCTTCAAGGCCTCTTTTTCCAAAACCTCGTCTGGAAATTGTTGCTGAGACGACACTTTATTTAGAATCCCGTGTAAATAATTTGCCGGCTTAAGATGAGCAAAAGGATTTCTCAACAATCGCAAATTATTAATTTTCTCAACGAGATATTCATGCAGCATCTTATTCTTTTTGATAAAACCAAGAATTTGTTTTAATCCTTTCTTTGATTCAACCTCAAAGCCCTTACTTTCCAGGTGTACTTGTAGCCAATGTTCAATAAAAGCGTTAGCCAATAATATTGATGCAACAAATTCTCCATTTATAAAAGTATTCTTGGCTTCTGTGAACACACAATGGCTCTCAAAACTCATTAGATAAGCAGCGTCGGGCATAACCTTCTTTAAATTTTCAACCCTTTCCAATCTTTTTTTGAAAGTCCTATGGTCATGTGCACGTAACCCTGTTGCTAATCGGCTACCCTTTCTTTTCACATCTTCCTTAAATAAATTTTTCTCTTTCAAAACTAAAACCTTTTTATCTCTGTTAGTAACCATTAACTGTGCGTTTTCTGATGCCCTTAAGCAGTAAAATAATGCAAATGACAATTTTAATGATTTGAGGGCATTTTAGGTTTCAATGCTTTCTCGATCATACTCAAATCCTGCTCCATCTCAGCTTGACCGGGCTCTAATTCGAGCGCTTGTTTGATGTATTTGTGCGCCTCACCGTATTTGCCCAGCTTGTAAAGAAGCTCCGCTTTTGTTCCCAGGATGATTCCGTTGCCGGGCAGCAATTCGACGGCCTTGTTGACCAAAAGCAATCCCTCATCCAAATTCTGTCCCGCCTGATACAGCGCGTAGGCCTTGTTGTTGTAAGACCACGCAAGATTCTCTTTGAGAGCATTGTCCTCTAATCCGTCCTTATACACGAATTCCAGCTTTTCAATAGCGTGATCATAGTCTTGCCGATAAAAATAAAATGTGCCCATCGCATAGGCCAGCCTTGAATCCTCGGGATTAATTGCATAGGCTTTGTGAAACCACTCCAGCGCTTTTTTATTATCTTTCTCATTCTTCGTTCTGATACCTAATAGCATATACGTGTCTGCAATGCTGATGTATGTCGGGATATATTGAGGGTCTAATTTCAGGGCCCTGTTGAGTTCTTTCATGGCCGACGGGATATTCTTTTCAAAGTCTTCCTTTGCGGAATTGCGGATGGCCACGCCCAGTACCCGGTGAGCTCTGCTGTTTTTCGGTTCGAGCTGAACCGCGGCCCGGAACAGTTCAATGATCTTACCGGAGGGCACGGCGTTCCCGACTGACTTTATGTATGCCTCATAGTATTGGTCACAGTCGTCCTTATAGAATTCCTGTAACCGCTTCAACTGGGATGCGGCTTCCCTGGCATTCTTCGCGTGCATCAGGTAATAATCAAAGGCGTTCCAGCGGTTATAGAAATTGCTCGGGTTTAACGAGTCGGCTTTATCGAGCCAGACTTTCCCTTCTTTCCATTGATCATTTAGCATATACGCTCTAGCCAAATTGCCGTAGATGATGTCTTTTTCTCCTAGATCATTGGGAATAAGGCGGGCTTCCATTTTGAGAGCCTCAAGTTCATTCTCATAGTCACCGATGTAATCATAGGCAAAACCCAGGACACCGTAATTCTCATAGTTGTCCGGTTCATAGGCTATTTTCTGTTTTAACCCGTCGATGACGACGTGTGGATCGCTTTTATTTTCCTGCTCATCGAAGAGGTTCGGAGGACTCAATTCAATTGGGGTAATTTTGGCAAAAACTGTAATCGGACATACTAGCACAAGTGCCGATATCAATAATATTTTTCGCATTCACGTCTCCCTAAAGCATCTCAGCTACCCAAAAAATGGCAAATTAAATGTTTTCGTGAACCCATCAGCCGTATGCGTTGAAGCAACTTTTAATTGCCCAACATATGGGATTCTCGCCTTATGCGGATAGCTGAATTGATAAGTTTTGCCGTCCCTGTTAATTCTTGGGAACTTACGATATTCAAAAGGGTAAAAATGCTCCGGCATGTCAGCTACTGCATCTACAACAGTGAGAAATTTATCATTATGTTTTACGATTTCTCGTTTGGAAAAATCAACTCCATGAATTACTTTGATATGTTTTCTTAATGCTTTTTCTAAAGCATCATTAAGTTCATAAAAGCAAATCAGCAATAGCTTAAGCATGGCATGAAATGAAATGGCAACTGTCGATTTGAATTGAGCGGGGGGTACTGGCTGATAAATCTTGTCAACCTCCTCCCCCTTTAGCTCATCGATAAAAAATCCAGGGATATGAATTCCTTGAACTGAAGCTGTTACATAATCGAGCTTTTGATTTGCATGTTTTAATCTATTGGTAAAACAATCTATTAATTGTTGAATATTACCGGTACGGCCAAAAAAATCAGAAGCGCAAGTATAGCCATTTTTCCGTAGCCATTCATATACAGTTTTTTCTCCAACGGCATTATCCTGGGGTGGAACTGGCGACAAAGACTTCAGGATAATGTAACTCTCATCTTGAAAACTATCAAAATGGCCAAAAAGTCCACCCATGTCACGCAATAATACTTTAACATTTTCCTGTTTTTCCTTTGGCTCTGTAATGGTGCGAAGATCATCCAGCTTTTGTAATACAGACAAGAAACTTTCGATGATTTCATCCGTTGCCCTGTTAAGTATCCCTCCTGGGTGTCTCAATGAAGGGGCATGACTGTTTCCCAAAAAATACTCATCGGGCAAAGCCTTTAAAACGGAAAATATATTTGGATAAAGCGTTTTATCGATATTGTACGTCCTCGAATATTTATTCATGCCCCCCTCCTATTCAACGACCTGCAAAAACTTGTCCCTCTATGTTTTCGGGAATTCATTCGGAATTCTTCCATACTGTAAGGCCGCTCGATTTAATGCAAATAGTGCCGCAGGATGTTCAGCGACCACATAGGGAATCTGCGAGAAAACTGAAACCACATGCTTTTTGGGATCAGGTTCATCTTCCCGACCATAGTGATGCGGGTGATTAGAAGCCATTTCAAAACCTAAAAATTATGCTGTTTAACATATTCTGATGTAAA
>DAOOSE010000045.1:0-7539 GCA_035389625.1 bacterium | reverse complement strand
CTTCTCCGGTTTATCAGCCACAACTGCCTCAGTTGTAAGTACAAGAGCAGCAATGGAAGCCGCATTTTGGAGAGCGCTTCTTGTAACCTTAGCTGGATCAATAATTCCCATTTTGATCATATCACCATACTCGCCTGTTGCTGCATTATAGCCCTCACCCGGCTTTTTAGATTTGACTTTGTCTAATACAACAGCACCCTCAAGTCCGGCATTTTCAGCGATCTGCTTGATGGGCTCCTCAATTGCTTTTTGAACAATCACCACCCCGCGTGCTTCTTCTACACCCATCTGCTCAACCATTATAGCATTTGCAGCGTTTAGAAGTGCAACTCCACCACCAGCTACAATTCCTTCTTCAATAGCTGCCTTGGTAGCCTCAACAGCATCCTCAACTTTAAATTTAATCTCTTTCATCTCAGTCTCAGTGGCAGCACCGACTTTAATCACTCCTACGCCACCTGAAAGCTTAGCCAGACGCTCATTGAGTTTCTCTTTGTCGTATTCACTGGTTGCCTTTTCGATCTGTTTCTTGATCTGAGCGATACGAGCCTGAATCTCAGACAAAGCACCCTTGCCCTCAACAATGATAGTATGATCCTTGTCGGATTCAATCTTCCTGGCGCTCCCGAGCATCTCAATCTTAACATCCTCAAGCTTGTGCCCAAGGTCAGCAGAGATAACTTGTCCACCGGTCAAGACAGCAATATCTGCCAACATTTCTTTGCGACGATCCCCAAAACCAGGAGCTTTGACTGCCAAAACGTTCAGGACTCCGCGAAGCTTGTTGACAACGAGTGTTGCAAGAGCTTCCCCATCAACGTCTTCGGCAATGATAACAATATCCTTTTTACCGCTTTGCGCCATTGACTCAAGCAGAGGAAGAATTTCCTGAATAGATGAAATCTTCTTGTCAGTGATCAGAATATATGGATTTTCCTGTACAGCTTTCATTGAAGCGGTATCAGTAATCATGTATTGCGAGATATATCCGTTGTCAAATTGCATGCCTTCAACAACCTCTTTTTCGAGTCCCATTGTGTTTGACTCTTCGACCGTGACAACACCATTCGTGCCAACAGTGTCCATCACTTCAGCTATCATGTTACCAATTCCGGCATCACCAGCTGAGACAGTAGCAACTTGTGCAATTTCTTCTTTGCTACTAATCTTTTTAGAATTTTTCTTGATTGTCTCTACGACTGCTTCAGTTGCAATCTCAATACCGCGTCGAACAGCAATCGGATTAGCGCCGGCGGCAACATACTTAATGCCCTCATTAATCATTGCCTGAGCTAAGATGGTGGCAGTGGTGGTACCATCTCCGGCAACATCATTGGTCTTACTGGCAACTTCCTTGACTAGCTGGGCACCCATATTCTCAAATTTGTCCTCTAGCTCGATTTCTTTGGCAATAGTAACGCCATCATTGGTAATCGTTGGAGCACCAAAACTTTTCTCAAGAACAACGCTTCTTCCCTTTGGTCCAAGAGTTACTTTTACTGTATCTGCTAAAACATTGACCCCTTTTTGAAGCTTACTACGTGCTTCGTCTGAAAAATTGATTACTTTTGCCATAGGTTCCTTTCGTCGCAATAACCAAGATACAAGAAACAAATTATTCTTTGGTTATTGATGTTTGGTTATTGGTTATTTGTTCAAGATTCCTAGTATTTCATCTTCCTTCATCACCTTGTAGTCTATACCATCGAACTTCAACTCGTCACCGGCATACTTAGAGTAGAGAACTTTATCACCTTTCTTGACTGAAAAATCGTGTTTTTTTCCTTCCCGTAACTTACCATTACCGAGGGCGACTACCTCACCCTGGGCAGGTGCTTCCTTTGCTGTATCTGGAATATAGATACCAGCCTTGGTTTTCTCTTCTGCTGCGAGGGGCTTAACCAAAACCCGATCTCCTAGAGGTTGAAACATAGTGTTTCCTTTCTACTCCCTTAACTCGTCAGGGAATAATTAATAACCTTTTACTGTGAAGAATTGTAAAGTTAACTTTACATTTTGTCAATAGATTTGACGAGGCTTACTCCTGTTGCTATCGGAGCTCGCTATAAGACCTGAGACTTGAAAAATCCCTGTGGGCCTGTCGAACAAGTTAACCCTAAATCTCGCATACAGTAGTTAGCCCTATACATGAAAACAAAAAATGGACCTCCGACTATCATACTGATGGCAACTATTTTGTTAACCATTGCACTTATGTCTGCTGTCCATTTGTATGCAGCGGCAGCCCGTCAAGGGGGAATACAGACCACCGCCACACCAAAAAGTCTAGCGCAAATTACCCAGACTGTCAACGCAAGTGATTTACTAAATTTATATTGAAGGACAACCGACAAACAACTATAATGGAGCAATTGATTGTATGATCAAACTTAATTAAGCTAAATTGGAAATATGGAAAAAACTGAAAAAGATAAATTGGGACTATCGTATTTATTCCGCTACTTAAGGGACTATAGGGGAGTTATTGCACTTACCATAATCTTTTTGATGCTTGCTCGAGCTGCAGCAACTATCCAACCGTTTTACCTGAAAAAAATAATTGAGTACATTCCTGATCATCTAGGTAACACGATTTTAGATGATAGAACAATTTTAAACTTTATAATTCTCTATTTTGGCTATTATTTGGCAAGCTTTCTCTTTGAATTTTTACGAGATTATGTTTTTGCGCCAGTCGAGATGGGAATTGCAAGAAAGGTGTCCGAGGATGTTTTCCGCCGCCTCCTTGCTCTTCCTATAAGCTATCATTACGACCAGAAAACGGGCAGCCTTGCCAGGAGGATTAGCAGGGGGGCTCAATCTATTAACTTTGTATTGGATTTTCTGGTAATTAGTATCTTGCCAACAGTATTTGAGTTATTATTTGTTACGATTTTTTTGGCGAGACTTTATCCCGCTCAATACAGCCTAATCACTCTGGGAACAATCATTCTTTATGCCGGGTTCACTATCTGGACAACGGAGTTTCGCCAGAAATATAGACTGGCAGCAAATATGGCTGAAGATGAATCCTCTGCGGTCCAAGTGGAAACTATCACAAACATCGACACAGTAAAGTATTTTGGGAATGAGAACTATCAGAAAAAAAGATTTCACAACAGGATAAAAGAATGGTTTGATCACAGCGTCCGATCCAATAAACTTTTTGCGGCAATTTCAGCTGGACAGGCTTTTATCTTGATGATTGGATTTGGATTGATCGTTCTTCTTGCTGTCAACCAAAGTCTTACGAGAGTACTTACAGTTGGAGATCTTGTTTTGCTGACTACTTATATTGTCCGTCTTGCTGCCCCAATCGCCACCCTTGGCTTTGTTTACCGTCGAATCAAGGATGGATTCACCGATCTTTCTTCGATGGGCCAAATTTTCAACCAGCAAGTAACGATTAAGGAGTCAAAACATCCCGTCACCATCCCTGATCCGAAAGGCGCGGTGGAATTTAAAGATGTTCAGTTTAAATATGGCCAACGATCCGCACTAGCGGGTCTAACTCTGAATATTCCTGCCGGGAAAAAGATAGCTATCGTCGGACCATCCGGCGCTGGAAAGTCAACGATAGTAAAGCTCCTTTTCCGCTTGTATGACCCAGACTCCGGTGAGATTGCAATCGACGACGTAAACGTAAGAAATCTTTCCAGGCAACAGTTCGACTGCCTGATTGCTCTTGTACCACAAGAGCCAATCCTCTTTAACGAATCGATTGGCCAGAATATCAAATTTGGCAAAGTAGATGCCAGCCGAGAAGAGGTAGCTCAAGCCGTAAGTCTGGCCAACCTGAACAAACTGATCGCACGACTCCCGGAGGGACTTGATACGATCGTAGGAGAACGCGGAGTTAAGCTCTCTGGTGGTGAAAAACAGAGGGTAGCTATTGCTCGTGCAATTATTCGAGACCCGAAAATTCTCGTCTTCGACGAGGCTACAAGTAATCTTGATGCTGAGTCAGAGAAAGATATTTTAAAATCAATCCATGACGTTTCCTCCGGTAGAACAACCATCTCGATTGCTCATCGCCTCCCCACTATTACAGATAGCGATATAATTTTTGTCATAGATAATGGTAAGCTTGCAGAACAAGGAACTCATGAAACTTTACTCAAGAAAAATGGTGTCTATGCCAAACTATGGCAAAATTTTGTCAAAGAATAGTGTCAGTAACTTAATAATTTACAAAGCACAAATAGTTTAATTTATTGATAAAAACAGATGTTGTTGTATATTATGAATACAGCTATATTCAAAAGGGCTCAAATGGATAGAGAGACATATGTTCCAAAAGATATAATCAAGGGCGCCCCAACCGCTAACAAAGAAAAAACGAAATCGTTCGAGTTGAAAATATTAGAACCTATGCTAGAGTTGCGTGGTAGAGTGGCTCGGGAGTTATTGAGCTTGCAATCACTACCTCGAGTCGGATACGAGCATTATCTTGCTGGGATTATGGGCTCTGAGCCATTTGTTCGCCTATTATCCTCCCAAGAATTATTGCAATTACTTCTTTTGGAAAATGAAAAATTGCCGGTTGCTGGGGATGGGGATCAAGATGCAGACCAGGAAAAAGTACTGGAGATGTGGCACAAACTGGATGAGTCAATCGGGCGAATTCTTTCTCGAAATCGAGCTAGCTATGAACAATGGAATCAAACATTAAATTATGACAAAATTTTGTTTTCTATTTTGTCCTGTATAGACAAAGACGGGCTTGCCATGAGAGTAATTGATGGGTACAAGAGAAGAATTATTAATACTGCATTAGCAATTGACGACCCCTTTGACGACGCCAGCGAAAAAGAAAAGGATATATACGAGAAAAAAAGAACTGCGTATGGAATTCCAAAGGATCCTCAATTCGAAACTATAGGATATTCTATAAGCACAATCACCGGATTACGAGACGGACTCAAACAAGCAGGCGCATTTGAAGGCAAGAAAATTTTAGAGATTGGAGGATTTGGATTACGCGAGCCTCTGCAACGAGCCGGTGTGTTCGGTAGCATCGATTATCAAAGCGTCACTTCAGGCAACAATGAGGGGAACGTTCCGCAGACCGAAAAGTTGCAAACTATCACCTCAGAAAACTATATAAGCCTTGTTGGAGAAGAACCTTTTGATGTAACAGTTTCAAGATGCGTATTTGAGCCCGGTAGTGGAATTATGGGTGATTTTGGAAGTGAGGGGGAGGCAAGCCATGACCTGTTGAAGGTTTTATCAGCTACCACTGCAAAAGGTGGGTATTCGATTCACGAAGGAACAGGAGCGAATTTTCCTAAAGAGATTCTGGGTCAGTACGACTTTGAGCATGTATTAACAATCAAATTAGAAGATGGGGATCGCATTGATGGTGCTGAGCTTAGACTTGATCAAATTGCTGGGAATCAAATGGAGATGAATGTTGGCGAAAGAAAAATATCAGCCTCAGTTGAAGATGGCGAAATGAGGACTTACGCAAGCACTTTTGGTACCGGTTATTTATGTATATGGCGCAAAGCATGATATCAATTTGCAACTCGATAGATATTATAGAGCCCCATTAGAGTTCATTCTTTTCTAAAATTTTTCGATGAATTGCCAAGGCAGCTAATGCACCCTGGCCTCCGGCAATTATGGCTTGGTCTGGTCCATCATTGCACGGACCAACGGCATACAGATTTTTTACTGATGTTTCAAAGGTGCGGTAATCAACTCTAATAAACCCCTCACTGTCCCGGCGAACATCAATGCCTCCATCATCAAGAAAGTGATCACGTCGATTGTGGCCAAGAATGGTAAAAATTGCTTCAGCAGCAACCCGTTCACCGCTTTGTAACTCGATCGCCTTAAGGTGACCAAGTAACCCAACAAGTCGTCTTATTGGGTTGTAATAAATAGTAATATTATTTTTTTGTGACTTATCTAGCATCTCCCTACTGAATTTCGCCGAACTGTCTGCCGGTATGACTATCGGAGAGGGATCTGGGTTCATAAACTGAAAAATTAAGGCTTCCTGTACAGCATGGTCACTATTACCGATCAAAGCAATTTGCTTGTGACGCATCCGATACCAATCGCAGGCCGGACAGTGAAATATTGAAAAATCATAGTACTCGTCCGGTATCGCGATTGGCGGCATCCGGTCCTCCACGCCTACCGCAACAACAACAAAATCCGCCTCTATCGAGCCTTTCTCTGTATCCACAGTGAACGTATCATTATTTTTCTTTACTAGCACAACACGATCTCTTATGAGGTCTACTCCGAAGTGTGCAAGCTGTTCATGGATAGTTCTGATTATCTCCTTACCGTTCCCTGCAGGATAATTGGTAATGAAATTTTCCAAGCTCGTTGCCATCTTGGTTCGACCGGGCACATCACCGCCTGCATCCACCACAACCACAGAATGACAAAACCGAGCTAAATAAATAGCACAGCTCGAACCGGCCGGTCCAGCACCAATGACCACTGTTTTCTCTTTTTGCATCTTCCCCCTTAAATACAAATGGGATCGTCTGGAGTTCGACCTCGTTTACTCTTCAAAATCATATTCATCTCCTTCATGACGATCAACAAGACTGCAACTAACTACTCCGTCTTCCATCTCGACCTCGGCTACTGGATGCTTCAAACTCTTGACATGTTCAAAAGCATCTTCAAGATCATTGCTACAAAATTCACACAGCTCTTTCATGCATACATACTTTTTCATACAATACCTCTCTCTAATGGCAACGCCTCATATCTTTACTAAAGGACTAGCAAAATGCTATTCTATACTTTGCACTTAACAAAAGGAGATCCCATGGCAAAAATTACAAACCTCAAAGCTCGAGAAATCCTAGACTCCCGAGGTAATCCCACAGTAGAGGTGGATCTTACACTAGGAAACAACACTTTTGGTAGAGGAGCTGTACCTTCAGGCGCGTCCACCGGAAGCCACGAAGCCATTGAATTACGAGATGGGGACAATAGTAGATACGGCGGAAAAGGAACAGCCAAAGCCGTTTTGAATGTGAACACGATAATTAAGGATGCGGTAGTAGGACAAGACTTCGACCAAAAAACACTTGACAACGCCCTTATTGCTCTTGATGGAACAGATAACAAAAACAAGCTCGGTGCTAACGCAATACTGGGTGTCTCAATCGCTTTTGCACATGCAGAAGCAGCGAACCAAAACAAAAAGCTTTATGAATACTTCGCCTCATTGAGCTCCAGTAAAAAGCCATCACTGCCCGTACCTATGATGAATATTCTGAACGGCGGTGCTCATGCTGCCAATTCAACCGATCTCCAAGAGTTTATGATCATGTCTATAGGAGCCCTCAACTTTAAGGAAGCCTTACGGTATGGAGCTGAGGTATTCCAAGCACTAAAGAAAATTTTGAGCAGCAAAGGCTATGCCACAACAGTAGGAGACGAAGGTGGTTTCGCACCACAGATTCCATCCAACGAGATGGCGCTTGAGCTAATTATTGAAGCAATCACAAAGGCAGGGTACATACCGGGAAAAGACATTTTCATAGCACTCGACGTTGCAGCGAC
>DAOOSE010000044.1:0-7553 GCA_035389625.1 bacterium | reverse complement strand
TCCCAGATGTTCCACGGCTTCCCGTACGAAACCTACTTCGAAGCAGATACCGGTAAAAAACTCTCGCTCATCCTTGCGGCCGAGGAACACATCCTTTCCCAGGATAACGGCAAGAAACGCTATATCGACGAAGTAACCGCTCTTTCCCAGGCATTCTCCATTGCGGTTCCCCATGAACAGGCCATGGACGCAAAGGATGAAATCTCCTTCTTCCAGGCAGTCAAGGCACGTCTCGTCAAGTTCGACAGCACCGGATCCGGCAACAGCGACGTAGAAATGGAAACGACCATCCGGCAGGTTGTCGATAAAGCTCTCGTCACCGACAAAGTCATCGACATCTTCGATGCCGCCGGAATCAAGAAACCAGAAATTTCAGTACTCTCTGAGGAATTCCTTCTCGAAGTTAAAAACATGGAACACAAGAACGTCGCCCTGGAAGTCCTTAAAAAACTCCTGAACGACGAAATCCGCGGCAGAACAAAAACAAACCTCGTTCAGAGCCGCACCCTCATGGAAATGCTCGAGAATTCCATCAAGAAATACCATAGTAAAATCCTCACCGCTGCCGAAGTAATTGAAGAACTCATCAACCTCTCAAAAGAAATCCATGCCATGGACAAAGAACCCCACGAAATGGGCTTGTCCGATTATGAATATGCCTTCTACACCGCAATCGCCAACAACGACAGCGCCCGCGAACTCATGGAAAAAGACAAACTCCGCGAACTTGCCGTCGTGCTCTACGAAAAGATAAAAGAAAACGCTTCGATCGATTGGACCATAAAGGAAAGCGTCAAGGCAAAACTCAAGGTAATCGTCAAACGAATCCTGCGCAAGTATGGCTACCCACCCGACATGCAAATGCTCGCAACCGAGACCGTACTCAAGCAGGCGGAAATGATTGCGGAGGAATTAACGAGAGGGAGGTGAGGGGATGAAGCTTTTACATAGCATGTATAATTGGATTGGTCATGGATCTGAGAAGTAAAGAAAATAAAACTTTACAACCATTTCTCAAATGGGCAGGTGGCAAACGCTGGTTGCTGAATGCTTGTCCAACGCTATTTTCTGCCAAAATATCCGGGAGATATGTTGAACCCTTTCTCGGAGGTGCCGCAATTTATGCGGCCACTGCACCCAAGAAAGCATTAATCAGTGACATTAATGAGGAGCTAATCAACCTCTATATGTGTATAAGAGATTATCCAAAAGAAATGCAAAAGGAATTGGAGTCTCTTCATAAAAAGCACTCGAGTAAACTGTATTATCGCTATAGAGATGTGGAACCAGATGATCCGTTTACCAGGGCTGTGCGAACTCTATATTTAAATAGAACCTGTTTTAATGGTTTGTATCGTGTGAACCTTCAAGGAAAGTTTAATGTTCCTATAGGATCAAAAACTAATGTGTGCTTGCCAACTGATAATTTTTTGGCATGGTCAGAATTATTGATGAAGGCAAGAATTTTGGCATGTGATTTTGAAGAGACAATAGGTAAGTCGAGATCCGGAGATTTTCTGTTTGCGGATCCTCCATATACCATACGTCATAATAATAACGGCTTTTTGAAGTATAATGAGGTTCTTTTCTCCTGGAATGATCAAGTTCGTCTTGCGAGTTGTCTAATAGAAGCAGCCTCACGGGGAGTGCAAGTCGTTGCTACTAATGCCCATCATAAGGATGTTGTCGCATTATATAATGATTGTTTTAATATCTCTGTCGTTAATCGATCCAGTCTCATCGCTGCCAACTCATCAAATCGTGGTCGATTTGAAGAAATAGTTATTACCAATATTCAAATGGAGGATTAAGCGTAATGAACGAGTTTTTGCAGAAAGCTGAGTTTCAGGAGAATCCGCTTCGAATCGTCTATGATTTTCTTGATAATGAAAAGAAAGCAGAAGAATCTGAACAATATGAAAAGATGCGGTTTGTCGGTTACGCAATGGAGATGTCATATAGTTCTGCGAGAATTATCACATCGGATCCATACAAACGTGCGGTAGGCGGAATACCAAAAGGATCATTCCTGATAATGCTTCCTGACAAGCTTGATGGGCTTCCACCTCATTTTACCCTTCTCAGAGTTGAAGATGTTGCGCCAACACCGTTAACACAGCAAGTACAACAAACCTATTTTGAGTTGCACAAGAAATCCATGCCAGAAATTGATCGTTGGACGCAGTCAGAACTTCAGTGGGGTGCGCTAAACACAACGGTTCTTGGCATGTTTTATCCTGATATTGATAATACCGAGAAGCTTGCTTTTTCGGGAGACGTAAACACCATAGTAAGCGCACATCGATATCGTGTTTACTCACCGGATCAGAAACTTCTCGATTTGATTATCAACGGGATGGTTCGACAAGAAAGGCAAATAAGCATTGGTGATCTGCGGATGACAGAATGCAGACTTCCATTCGCGAATATCCAGCCACATAAAGTAACGGTGCAAATATCAGTTCGAGATTTTCAGGGTTTCCGTACTGCGATGTTCGGTAAAACGAGACTCGGTAAATCGAATGTTGTTAAACTCTTGGCTGAAGCGGTGATTAACGCAACTGCTGAACAACGAAACGTTGGTCAATTAATTTTTGATATTAACGGCGAATATGCCAATGATAATCCACAAGATGGCAATATATCGATCAGAAGTAAATATGAAGATCGCTGTCAGGTATATGCTCTGAATCAAAGAGAAGGCACAACCTATGCAAAGCAACTAAAGTTGAACTTTTATGAACAACCGGACTCTGGTATTTCCATATTAAAATCATTTCTTGCTCAGGCAAATAAAACATCAGATTATATCAAGAGTTTCATGAGTGTCGAATTGCCTGATGTTGAAGACATTCCTCATATGGAGCAAAGTCCGAAAATAAGATCTATTAGGAAAATACAATTCTATTGGGCGATATTATATAGTGCAGGATATACTCCTGATGAAGAGAGAATCAAACAACTTGGTAAAAAATCTGGCCAATCATCATTTGGGTTAGATCCAAAATTTAAAAAATCGCTTCGCAATAAGGCTTATAACCTTGATGGGAAAGAAACTCCGGACTCTCCCAAAAACCTTGCAGAACTAGTAAATGAATTACGAGTAATTGATCAATTTAGAAAAGCCCACCCCGGGGATGACGAATTAAAATCAAGTGAAAAAGAGTACTTTGATCCTGATGATAAAGCTTTGCTTGATTTCTTATTTCCAAAAATTGGACGATCTGGACCAACTATTCTTAGACCATACAAGATATACCATTCTAGCTCGGCTGGTGACTTCCAAAAAGAGATCCTCGATTTGATTGATAAAGGACAGACTGTCATTCTGGATCTCGGGAATGCAACCGATGAGGTTCGAAGGTATTTCTCGGACATGCTATCCAGGGCAATCTTTCAACACCAAGAGAACAAGTTTGTTTCCAATAAACTCTCGGATCATTTTGTTGAATTGTACTTTGAAGAGGCTCATAACCTGTTCCCACGGGATAATAAAGAACTTTCCGATGTTTACTCCCGTTTCGCAAAAGAAGGCGCAAAATTCCATATTGGAATGGTGTATTCAACCCAATCTCCTTCAACCATATCGCAAGAACTGCTTGCGCAGACGGAGAACTTCTTTGTCGGACATCTTTCGTCACAGGATGAAGTAAAGTCTCTCGGGAGAGTACAAGTTGCTTATGATGGTCTTGGTGATGAGATAATGCGCTCAAAAACGCCCGGATACATGAGAATGTTGACCTTCAGTCATCGATTTGTTGTTCCTGTGCAAGCATACAAATTCCAGTAGGAGGCCGCAATGCCATATCAAGCAGGTAACAGGCTTGGAGGAGAATCAGCTTCAAAACTTGGACATCTCGACGTGCTTAATAGTCTTTTTGTGAATGAAGTTGTGCAACAATTTGAAAAACCGGATCTTTCGGAAATCAAGGCGCCGGATATACATTGGTATGAAGTCGATCAGAATGCTGTACCACTTAAGTATATATTTGCTTCAGACGGTTCATTGCAGCACCTGGCGTCCACAGGAAATCCAAAAAGGGAGATTTCATATGTAAAAACGGCTTTGCTTAGACTTGATCCTTTTATGATTGAAAAAATTGATCCTGATTATCCTCATCCGTATCAACTTAGAAAAATCATGACAGACAGCGCACAACATCATGCAACTGTTTTTCCCATGAAGAATATCACGATTCATGGAACTGAATGGATATCCGGATTACGGAGGTTGATATTTGACTCATTCAAGGATCCGCAACTTGATGGAGAGCCATATGAAACATTAAAGTGGATACTCTACAAGAAATGGTTTGGCGGACAAAAGTGTCGTTCACCCTCATTTGAATGTCCTGAATGCTATGCGGAAAATTCCGGAATGGAGTTTGATGCGGATACGACACGCTGTTCATCATGTGGAAGTACATTGTTCATAACCGATGTTCTTGGCTTGCATATGGAAATGTCGGAAGAAGCCGCTTCAGAGACCTTGGCATCGGCATATATGATGATCCATGAGACCATGATGTTATTTACTGCGATACGATATTTATGGAATCGCAATCATAAGGTGCTTTGTGACACACTGTTTTTGAAGGATGGGCCTTTGACTCTCAGAGGACAGTACTCAAAAATTGTGCCAAACATCAGAGATTTTCTTGCGTATGCCATGCAGAAAGGCGCTCCAGTCCATCTCTGTGGTCAAGAGAAAACAGGGAAGTTCGTTGATTTCTTCCAGGGCACTGCTCATCTATTCAAGCCGCTTGATAAAGTCGATGTACCACGTTTCTCTCCTCTCTCTCATAAGTTTATACACTCAGAAGTGCAACGTAAGCGAGAACCACAATACCCGTATGGGTACAGAACGAATTACGGGGAAAAGGTACTACTAAAGCAAAGTCCGCATCATCTTTTCGTGCTCAATATCCCTACCGGACAATATCTTGATGACGATGACAAGCCGAATTGCAAAGAGGATTTGATCGGTATTGATCGCATAATGGCTACGATTCCCAAAATGATCAGTTATCGTCACGAGAGTGCGTTGGTACCCATAGAGTTGGTCAATGGCATTGCGTCATTATCAAATTATCCCTCTGCGACGGTGTTGAAATTGTTTTCAGGATTGGAATAGTGAGTTTCAACAAATCGGTGTAATATTTGAAAAGGAGAAACACTATGGCAATATGGCTGGTACGTGCAGGGTCACAGGGACAGTATGAACAAAAGTTTTTGCAGGAGAAAAGAATCTATTTGACCTGAGATGACCTTAATGTCCGACTGGATACTCTTCCAGGCAGAGAAGATTTGATCCGGGTTCTTCAGGATCACTACCCTGACGCGAAGTATAGAAAGCAAACAAACCATGCAAGCCAGATCTGACCCTTTGCCCATGTAATGGAAAAGGGTGACCGGGTAATCCTTCCGTCAAAATCACAGCCGGTCATATACGTAGGGACCATTGCTTCAGACTACAAATTTGACGCTTCTGCAGAGAATCCATTTTATCATTGGCGCAGTATGGACTGGCTTGCCAATCCCGTTCCACGAACACATTTTTCACAGGACCTTCTGTACAGTTTTGGTGCGTTCATGACCATCTGCCGGATAACCCGGAACAACGCCGAAGAGCGAATACTGAACATGGCATCAAACGGCTGGCAGCCGGAAACCAGACAGCAGATAATCAGGCAAACAACAGATTCTGCGGATGTCGCTGACGCAAGTGATGAAGACGCGGAGACTGATCTTGAAGAGCTTGGACATACCCAGATCATCAAACTCATCGAAGCAAAATTCAAGGGACATAACCTGACGAGGCTTGTGAAAGCGATACTTGAAGCGCAAGGATTCCATTGTTGCAGAGTCCCGAAGGAGCCGACGGCGGTGTCGACATCCTTGCCGGAGACGACCCGATGGGATTCGGATCCCAACGTATCTGTGTTGAAGCAAAATCAGGCAACGTGATGATTGACCGGCCCATCGTCGACAAGATTGATGAGGAAATACTCGCGGAACTTCCGATAAAACGGATCTGGACTGTCGCGGATGTGGAGAATTGAAGGCTTGATTTCTTCATGAAAATACCCGATCCTGTATCCAGCAGACCCGCCGGGCTTCAGACCTCCCACATGGAGGAGACAGCTTACTTCGGCGGGTGTTTTTTTGCCGCTTTTCAACTATTTTACCCTGATGTATACTTTCCATGGGAGTAAAGATGACGACCTTGCGGGTACCGGTGTAGCCAAAGATTCTCGAATGGGCAGAGACACGGTCTCTCCAGGACGGGGAGCTGTTGCGTGCCCATTTTCCGAAGCTCGACGACTGGAAAGAAGGAACGGTACAGCCAACGCTCAAACAGCTCGAGGATTTTGCTTCCTTTACGCATACACCCTTTGGTCTGTTGATGCTTTCCGAGCCCCCAGTAGATCAATTACCCATACCGGACTTCCGGACGATGCCCTCTGAACGATTTGAACGACCCAGTCCTGACCTTCTTGAAACCATCTATATCTGCCAGGAACGGCAGGACTGGTATCGTGACTTTATGCGGGAAATTGATGAAAGTCCTCTAAGGTTTGTTGGGAAAGAAACTCTCCGAAGCGATCCCCGAATTGTTGCGGAGGATATACGAAAGGTGATAGAACTCGATATTGATGATCGGCGGAATTTCCCGACCTGGCAGGAAGCGCTTCGAAATTTCATTACCCATGTCGATGATGCCGGTATCCTCGTCATGTGCAGCGGAGTAGTGGGCAATAATAATCACCGGCCGCTTGATCCGCATGAATTCAGGGGGTTCGCACTGGCGGACCCGGTTGCACCGTTAATCTTTATAAATGGAGCTGACAGTAAATCTGCCCAGATGTTTACCCTTGCCCATGAGCTGGCGCATGTCTGGCTTGGTTCCACCGCCCTCTCCGATGTTCCGGTCACGAATGGCGAGCAAAACGACACAGAGTTGTGGTGCAACAGGGTAGCCGCGGAAATGTTGGTTCCGGAAGGCGTATTCCGTACTACGTTTAACAGGGACGCAGTTCGGGACGACGAAATTCTGCGAATGAGCCGGGTATTCAAAGTAAGTACCCTTGTCATTATCAGACGAATGCTGGATCTTGGGCATCTGACTTCCGGTGAGTACTGGGAGATGTATCATCGTGAGGAAGATAAACTGAGAAGATTGCCGAAGAGAAATGGTGGAAACTTTTTCCTTACTCAAGCAGCAAGGACCAGTAAACGATTTACCAGAGCGCTCATTATCAGTACCCTTGAAGGACATACCCTGCACAGGGACGCATTGCGCTACCTGGGCCTTACAAAAACTGAAACATTTCACAAGTTGGGACAGTCTTTGGGGGTCGTATAGCATGTCGTATCTTCTCGATTCCAATATTTTTATTCAGGCAAAAAATTTGCATTACGGGTTTGATTTCTGTAGTCAATAATAATGTACATTCAGCCATGTTTTTCAGGAAATAGCATACTTTTCCTGCCAAAAAGTACTATCATTACGGGTAGTATGAAGACGGAGGTTGTAAGTGAATAAAAAACAC
>DAOOSE010000043.1:0-7598 GCA_035389625.1 bacterium | reverse complement strand
ACTCCAGTGAATAAAGGCTGCCGGTGAAATCTTCCACTGGTGTAATTTCATCCAAAAGTTCGCGTAATCCCTCCTTGAAGAACCACTCATAGGACTTGGTTTGAATTTCAATCAAGTTAGGAAGTTGCTCAAATACTTCCTCGTTGCGCGGCAAGACTCTCGTCGATAAGCGATTTACCATTGCTCTCCTTAGATATACACCCACTAATGAATATTTAAATTAGCTCTTGCTGAGCAAGAAAGCCCCATACAACAAAAAAAGTACCCCGCGTCTAGGAGCATCAGTTATCTGCTACGCTTTCGAGTACTGTTAACCTTCAACTTTTTACCCCAGGTTATTTACTTGGTTCAATCTTAGCATAGAAGAATATACTTGTCAACACAAGTTACTTTTATATCGAGGTCAATTGTTCTTCATATATTATAATGCTTGAAAAAAGCTTGTCAACACCCTGGGTTGCAACGCAGGGCATTAGTTCAGGTTCTTCTTTATCTCTTGAATCAGCAAGTCGAGTCCTTCATGAGTCACGGCAGAGATAAATTGCAGCTTGATTTTATGAGGATTAAATTTTCTTATGATTTCTTCCCTATCTTCTTTTTGGATTAGTTCAGATTTCGAAACAACGACAATCTCCGTTTTTTGGGAAAGCACTGCGGAGAACTCGCTTAACTCCTTGCGGACAACAGAATAATCAAACCAGTGGTTAAGCGACTGAGAATCGATTAGATGAACCAGAATTCTAGTACGCTCGACGTGCTTTAAAAATTTAATCCCAAGCCCTTTTCCAGATGATGCACCCTCAATTAGCCCAGGAATATCAGCAATAACAACCCTTCTGTCCTTGTCTATGTACGTTCCGAGATTGGGCTCCAGAGTAGTGAAAGGGTAGCTTGCAATCTTTGGGCGAGCGGAGGTGAGTACAGAGATCAGGGTCGATTTGCCGGCATTTGGAAGACCTATCAGGCCTACATCGGCGATCAGTTTTAGAACCAGACGCAACTTAGCAGACTCGCCCTTCAGTCCGGCTTTAGCCCACTCGGGAGCTTGCTTGACCGACGTAGCAAAATGCGAGTTACCCCAACCGCCATTTCCACCTTTCAAAGCCAAAAAAGATTGGCCCTCCTCTGTCAAATCAGCCATGAGTTCATCTTTTTTGTAAATCTGAGTACCTGTCGGAACCGGGACGACAAGATCGAGGCCGTTTTTTCCCTTCATTTTCTTCCCAGCACCATTTTCACCATTTTCAGCCAAAAAACGTTTTTTTGCCGCAAAATCAGATAGTCCGTGGGGGCGATTATCGGCCACAAAGTAAACATCACCGCCCCTTCCTCCATCTCCACCATCCGGTCCACCATTGGGTATGTATTTTTCCCGCCGAAAACTGACAGCTCCATTGCCGCCATTTCCCGCCTTGGCATAAATTTCTACTTCATCCAGGAACATATAATGCCTCAGTACTTAGAATTCGGATTAATTTTAACACAAATTCATAAAACTGACCAGCAACGAAGTGGTTTAAAAACTTGAAGTTAAGTTCCCCTGCTAGTTTGCTGTCATTAGAACGGGTTAACGAATCGTCCGTTCACTATCTCTTCGAAGTGGAGATGAGGACCTGTTGAGCGTCCGGTGTTACCTGACTTACCAATAACCTCACCTTGAGAAACATTATCGCCAGGCGAAACGAGAATATTATTAAGGTGAGCATATCGAGTGGCAACGCCGTTGCCATGAGAAACAACAATTTCGTTCCCATACCCGCCGGACCAGCCGGTCGAAGTTTGAATAACCACCCCGTCAGCCGCAGCTTTAACTGGTGTTCCGATACCGGCACGATAATCGATTCCAGTATGTCCCTTTCCTAAACCTCTTGATATTCCATTATGACTAATCGGAACTATAAGAGAGATTCCACCGTTGTTCTGATATTCTCCTGCATACGTTCGCTTACTTGTTGCCGAGCTTCGAGTCACAGTGTTTCTGGAGGCAGAAGCAAGCTTAGCCTTCTTCTCAGACTCCTTTTTTGCAATCTGAGCAGCTGAAACCTCATATCCTTTTGGTGGAATCTTTAGCTTGGTTCCCGGCTTTATTGAGTTAATATTATCAAGATCATTCACAAATTTTAGCGTCGAGAGCTTGACCCCGAACTGCCAACCAAGACTGGTGAGGGTATCGCCACTTTTGACAACATATTGAACAGTACTCTTGGTGTTGTCTGGAAGTTCGGGCTGCTTGGGTTTCGGCGGAGTCCGGTCCGTAATCTGGGTATCTGGAGTTGAGATAGTGTCAATAAATCCTTCGGTATATGCTTCTGCCAGCTTAGCCTTATCAAATATTTCTCCATCGTTTTCAATCAGTGAGGTATATTCACCGACAGAACTGATGATTGAATTCTCAACATCCGGCTCGATATAATTAAGAGTCTGATCAAGATAAAAAGCCTTAACCTTATCACTGAGATTAGCAGTTAGGCCGACAACAACTAAAAAAACCGCAATAAAATGCGGAATATATTTATTGGTGAAAATAAAAGCTTTAATCTTTGAGTAAAACAATCCAACTAACTCCGCAGGAGTTGAATTTGAACCGACTGTCTCGAGTATTTGGTTGTTTTGACCTGAGTGATCTTCCGGCAAAGCGTTTTTGCACGAGGGAGGATCAAACTCGTCGCTTATTGTCATAGTGATTTGGTGTACTGCTTTTCACAGTACAGTTTGGTATTCTATCAAGTTATGACCTGAAGTCAAGACTCTACTGTGGAAAAGCTTAGCAAATACTTGCAATAATTCGAATAAAAAGCTTTTTGGGCCTATGTTTTTCGAGAGATAAGTGATAATTAACAATCATGTTTTGAAACTGCTATCTGATCTTTACCCAGATGCTGTTTACTGAGAATGACACAAATTTCACACCTTCTGGGATATAGAGCATTTCCGGCTTTAAGACAAACTCCATCTCCGAGTTCTCATTCGGAAACTTATCGTTAAAATCCAGACGCAAGGAAAGAGCAAATGGTTTTATTCTATTCAAAACTTCAATTGGTCCGGATAGGGTTACAATAACTGCCGTCGGTGAATACGAGACCACCGAAAGATTCCTGAGATTTTCTGGCTGATAGGACGTGATAGAATACTGCATAGAAGATTCACCAGGCAAAACTGTAACCTGCACATGAACTTTAGCCAACGGAGAAGCAAGGGTTACTCCTGATGGCATCACAAGGCCGACATCTCGCTCCAAGGCACTGGAAAGATCTCCGATATCCACCGAAGCCGTTTCGATGTACTTTGTCTCGTTCACGGCGGTTCGGGTACCGTTTATCTCGACCGAGTTGGGAGTAATAACAATGCTGGCAATATAGTAACCAGGCTTAATCGATCCGGTGAAGTGCGGTTTGATACCGACTGTCTTGACCGTAGAGCCTTTGACGATTGCAATGTTTGCACTGACTTTCTCTGGAATGACCTCAAGATTTTGAATCTCCTCTCCCTTGTCATCGTAACACAAGACCGAGCCGTTTTTCTTAAAATCAGCGCTCTCCCCTGCCAACACAATAGGAAGCGAAACCTCGGTCAAACTCTCAATCGAGCTTTTCGCTCCACGAACAATTACCTTCTCGGGGGAGAACGTAATGTCCCCGGGAACAAGCCCTTCTGCGGCACTCCCCTCAATTCTGGCAGTGATCGGTAATTCTTTAGTAATTACTTTTTCCAGCCTGACAATCAGTTTTTTTGGACTTGACTCAACAACTGAAATATCAGGCACGAGCGGAACCACATTCACATTAACTTCATGAGTACCTTCTGAGAGTCCAGCTAAATTGACGGTAGCTGAAAACGAATCGGTTGAGAGTTTTTGCCAGGCGGTTGATTTTGACAAGACTTTAATCTCAACAGACTTTGTGTCGTAAATCGCAACAAAGTCTGTTCCTACATTTGCCGGCTTGATTTTAATAGAGCCAGGAAACTTAACCACGCTTGTCTGGCTAATTGCTACATTCAGCCACAAAACAAGTGCAGCAATAAAACATATTAGCTTAACGAAAAAGTTATTTGTAACGATTTGAAAAAATTTGTTCATTGCCGCTTTGAGCTTCTAATTAGTGCCGATAATCGGTTTCTTAAGCGATCCTCTGCAATTTTCCTCTCGAGTTTGCCCCCGACTGCCAGCGATATTTGTCCGGTCTCCTCAGAGACTACAATGGCCACGGCATCAGAATTTTCCGTAATACCAATAGCTGCCTTGTGTCGGGTACCTAGGGTAGTATTTACCAAGCTATCAGAAACAGGCAAGGTAGTGCGAGCGGCAATAATTTTGTCGCCGTTAATGATCACCGCCCCATCATGCAAAGGGGATTTGGGGAAAAATATGGTAGTAAGAATGCTTCTGGAAACATCCGCGTTTAAATCAACTCCTTTTTCTATATACTCCCGTAGGCCTGTTTGGCGCTGAATCACGATTAGCGCCCCAATCTTGCTCTTGGCCAGCGACAGGCAAGCCAAAACGATTTCGTCCACCACGGAGGTCGGTGTGCTGCGTGAATATAATGGCTCTCCAATGAACTTGGTTCGCCCCAACCTCTCAAGGGCGGCACGGAGCTCCGGTTGAAAAACCACGGCAATTGCAACCAGAAGCATTGCCATCACATACTGAAGCAGCCAGTTAAGCAATATTAAATTAAATATGCGACCAAGAGCCATCAAAACGAGGAGAAAAAAGAGCCCATAAAGAATCCTCATAGCCCTTGTCTCTCTCAAAAATATATAGATCCAGTAAAAAATGGTCGTAACAATCAGAAGATCAAGGAGTATAATCGGAAAAGAGGCAGAACGAAAGCTGTCCCAGAAATAGTAGGTCTTATCCGTCACACCTAGAATTTTCCCGCCTATAGAATGCATCTCCTCCTTGTCATACAACCATTATACACAAAAAAAGAAACGATAGAAAGGTCGCTTTGGAATCTTATAAAGATTGTTAGCTTAATTAAACATCGGTATAATTTTGTAAGGAGTTAGAACCGTCCAAAAAAATAAAGGGTCACAAATGGAAAAAGAAATCGGTCTCAAAAAAGGCATTGTTAAAGTAGAAAAATACAATCCGCGGTGGCAAGAAGAGTTTAGAAAGGAACAAGAAAACCTAAAGAAAATATTTGGCAATGTAGCAAAATCGATCGAACATGTCGGTTCTACTTCGATTGTAGGTTTGTGCGCAAAACCAATAATCGATATTGCCGTCGGCGTTGATGCACTAGAAGATATAAATGAAGTGAAGGAAAAAATATTAAAGTTACCACATTATTCAGTAAAAGAAGATAACGCGGATGGTGAAATTCTTATGAGGAAAGGCTCACCTGTAAGGGAAGGCGAAACTAAGCCTGATTTCATAACTCATTTTATCCATATAATGGAAATAAATGGCAGGAAATACAGAGAAACACTCACATTCAGGGACTATCTACGGGCGAATCCAGAAGTGCTAAAAGAATATGAAAAACTTAAACAAAAGTTAGCTATAGAATATCAAAATGATCGTAAGACCTATT
Source organism: bacterium (assembly GCA_035389625.1). Classification (GTDB taxonomy): domain Bacteria; phylum Patescibacteriota; class UBA1384; order XYA2-FULL-43-10; family 1-14-0-10-43-13; genus DAOOSE01. The sequence continues at coordinate 2,058 of DAOOSE010000043.1, read as the reverse complement.
TTAGGGCTAAAGATAAATTCATAAAAAGTATTTTAAGTAAGTGCGATAGTTCTAACTTCTCTAACTGTTGAGAGCCCGGAGGTAGTGGCATAACAAAAAAGAAAACCACTTTGTGCGGGGAAGGTTCTGCCACAAACAAGGTATTTGCGATAAGACAAATTAGCATAGTCAGGGGTGAAATATTTTCGTTTGACAACAAGAAGTTGGCCCAAGGAAGCGAAGCTGCCGTTTACACCATTAATCGTTGTTTTAAATATAATCAGTAGCACATGAACACGCCTTATCGCAAAAGAATTGATTGAATCAGAGCGGTCCCCATCATACCCCCCCCAAACGCAAAATCCTGCCCTGGCTAGGCAGAGTCAGTGACAGGACTTTGCACTCCAGGAGCAGGATCGGAAGTGGGACGAACGGGACAAGACTACCTTCTCTGTCCCAGCAGGTCGAAGAGGTAGTTGACAGCGCCCATCTGCCTTGACCTGATGGCGGCGAGAATCCTGTCCGCCCTTTCATACCCGTCGGAGCCGTACTCGAACCAAGTACCGCCGCAAAGAACCGACCAGGCGAGTTGCTCGCCCACGATCGGGATCTCGGTGTAGGGGATGTCGGCGGCTGACCGACCGCCGTGGAGGTCGAAGATCCTGTTGTCGTGGTCGCTCTTCAGGAGCGGATCTCCTTCCTCGAACTGCTTTCTGATCGTCGCCAGAGCCTGTTCGTGGTGGACGAGGAAGTGGTTGAGATACCACTCCTTTGCCCGCGCCAGAACGGAATTGCGATACACCTGCGGCAGACGCGACACGATGCAAGACGTCTGCTGAGGCGTCAGCTCGAGGAGAGTGCTCGGGAAGCTGATCTGGCCAAGGAATACGTAGAAGTGGATGTTGAGCCAGACATCGCGACCAGCCTCGACCATCCTAGATCGGAGCCAGTACTCCGTGTTCGCGCCCGCAGGGTTGTTGGAAATGCCGCGGAGAACGGCAAGGCCTTCCTCTCCATTGAGGCAGAGGTGGGGCCTATGTTCAGTCTGCTCGGCAGCCAGGAGATTCGCCACTCCTTCATTGAGCGCTGTCTTCAGTGGACTGCCTTCGCCCAGCGCTACCAGTTGATATGGTTCCACGGTTCCCTCCTTAACAACCAAAGAAGCTGGGGGCATACCCTCAGCTCTTTCTTGTTCTTGATTAACCATACCACAGATACACCTGTATGTCCATATTTTACACAAACCTAAATTAGCAGTTAATGCTGCTAACTTTTTCCGTGTCTGGTAATTATAGTCTGTTAAGTTTGCTATATTATTTCGATTTTTGGAGACTGTAAAAATTGACTACCGGATGGCAATCAATTTTTTGTTTTGCTAGAGCAAGTCTCGAACACGAGTGGGATCAGGCGAACACCCCTTGCCCAACTAAGCGGAAACTCGTTTTGGGGATACTCCCATATTTGAAATGTTTATTCTCAATTTCCTTTGTTGGAGTGCAGGGCAGTTTATAACAATCAAAAATCTATAAGAATAATCGTTTATGAAGGAAAAGCTGATTAGTTAGATACAGTGATAGCAGTTAACTTTTTTAAGCGTCAGAACCAAACAAATAGCCCTATCGAAAAGCCGGGGGTTCCTTGATTAAAAGCATACCGGTATCACTGGGATGCCTTAGACCTCACGCTTTTCTGATCTTGTCTTGAAAATAGTAAAGGTATCACCAACAGCAACTTTGGCGCCGGCAGCGATACCAAATCCGAATTCCGTTCCTGAGGCCACTTCCTTGACTTCACTTTTCTCTCTTCTGAGAGTTGTAATCTTTGAGCGATATTTTTCGTTGTTATTTTGAAAGAACTTAATTTCATCCCCGATTTTGGCGTGTCCGCTCTCTAACTTTCCACCTCCGACAAACCCCTTCTTATCGTCATGGAAAATTGCAAGAACTACACCGGTACCAAGCTCATCCTCGATTATTAGGGCTGGCAACATCTCTGAAAGTTCCGCCTTAGCAAAATCTATCAATTCGTAGATCACCTGAAATGTTTTAACCTTCACTCCGTCTTTCTCAGCAATTCTTT